>JAUXDG010000147.1 GCA_030618475.1 Gammaproteobacteria bacterium
ATCGAATCTATGCACTATTCACACATTGTTTGAAATTAATTCAATGGGTTATCCTGGTCCGACCCCACACAAAACACACAAACACACAACACTACGCATTTACGCGGCTTACGTCTAAAATACCGGCGGTTCATGAGTCCGGTACCCTACCGACTTCCCTGAAATTCAGCAAAGAGTCAGCCATGCATAGCAATAACCGTCAGACCGAGTTCGAGCAAATCGCCCAGGCGAGACACCACGATCCCTTTAATATACTGGGCAAGCACACAGAGGATGGAACAGACCTGGTTCGGGCCTACCTTCCGGGTGCGGACCAGGTCTCCATTGCCGAGGGTAACCTTCAGCTTGAACGTGTAGCGGGAACCGATGTGTTTGAGTGGCGTGGCAGCGCCGGCACTGTACCGGATCGCTACCGCCTGGTGTGGCGCGAAGACGGCCACCGGGAATGCATCGCCCATGACCCCTACAGTTTTCCTCCCCAGTTAGAGGACTTTGACCTGCACCTGTTTGGTGAGGGTAAACACCACCATGCCTATCGATTCCTGGGCGCCCATGTGCATGAAATCGACGCCATCACCGGCATCCTGTTCGCGGTATGGGCGCCGAATGCGGAACGCGTCAGCGTGGTCGGTGAATTCAACCAGTGGGATGGACGCCGACACCCGATGCGTGTTCGTGGCAGCAGCGGTATCTGGGAACTCTTTATTCCCGATCTGCAGCCGGGCGGCCTGTACAAATACGAGATTCGTAATCACCACAGCGGCGAGATCACCCTCAAGAGCGATCCCTATGCGCAGGCCTTCGAAGTACGCCCGCAGACGGCGTCCATGATTACCAGGCCATCCAGCTATGCCTGGCAGGACCAGGCCTGGATGGAAAACCGGCCAGCCCTGGACTGGCAACATTCCCCAATGTCGGTCTACGAAGTACACCTCGGCTCCTGGCAGCGGGGACCAGAAGGTGAATTCATCGACTACCGTCAACTGGCGGAATCACTGGTCAGCTATGTGAAAGACATGGGTTTCACACACATCGAACTTTTACCGATTACCGAGCATCCGTATGACCCGTCCTGGGGTTACCAGACCACCGGCTACTTTGCTCCGACCAGCCGCCACGGAAGTCCCGATGATTTCCGCTATTTCGTCGATTGCTGTCACCGCAACAACATCGGCGTTCTGCTCGACTGGGTGCCGGCCCACTTCCCCAAGGATGCCCACGGTCTGGCACGCTTCGACGGTACAGCCTTGTATGAACACGAAGACCCGCGCCTCGGTGAACACCTCGACTGGTCGACACTGATCTACAACTACGGCCGCAATGAAGTAAAGAATTTCCTGCTATCCAGCGCCGTATTCTGGCTTGACGACATGCATATCGACGGTCTGCGTGTCGATGCGGTGGCCTCGATGATCTATCTGGACTATTCCCGAGAGGAAGGGCAATGGATACCTAACCGATACGGCGGCAGGGAAAACCTCGAAGCGCTCGACTTCCTGCGCGAACTGAACATAGCGGTCCACGAAGAGCAGCCGGGTGTGCTGATGATTGCAGAGGAATCAACCTCCTGGCCGCAGGTCAGCCGCCCCACCTGGACCGGCGGTCTGGGCTTTGATATGAAATGGAACATGGGCTGGATGAATGACACCCTGAGCTACATGGCCAATGAACCGATTCACCGCCGCTATCACCAGGGCATGCTGACCTTCAGCATGCTCTATGCGTTTACCGAGAACTTTCTGCTGCCGTTCTCACACGACGAGGTCGTGCACGGCAAACGTTCGATGCTCTACAAGATGCCCGGCGACGAATGGCAGCGCTTTGCCAATCTGCGCGCACTGTATACCTATATGTTCTGCCACCCGGGCAAAAAACTGCTGTTCATGGGGACAGAATTCGCGCAGGGTGATGAGTGGGACAGCACCCGCGTGCTGGACTGGTACGTGCTGGATTACCCGCTCCACCAGGGTGTACAGCGCCTGGTGACAGACCTCAATGCCTTCTACCGGAACACAGCAGCACTCTACCGGTACGAATTCGACTGGAGCGGCTTCGAATGGATCGACTGCCATGACTCGGAAAATTCGGTGCTGAGCTTTCTACGCCGTTCGGACGAGGAGTTTGTGATCACAGTGATTAACCTCACGCCGGTGCCTCGCGAAGGCTATCGTATCGGTGTACCGCAGGCCGGCGAATATCACGAAGTCCTCAACTCGGATGCCGCCTGTTACGGTGGCAGCAATATGGGTAACGGAGATCATGCCCTGGTTGCAGAAGACACCCCCTGGATGAACCAGCCTTATTCGCTGAGTCTCACCCTGCCCCCGCTGGCCGGTATCGTGCTACAGCTGAAATGATGCAATGAACGGGTCCGCTACTGCCGTCTGGCCTGGCCAGGCCTATCCGCTGGGTGCGACATGGGACGGGGAAGGCGTCAACTTTGCGCTGTTTTCCGAGCACGCCGAAAAGGTGGATCTGTGTCTGTTCGATGGCCGCGGCCGGCGTGAGACTGCGTGTATTGCCATGCGCTGGAAAACCGACCAGGTCTGGCACTGCTATCTGCCCGAGGCGCGGCCCGGCCAGCTGTACGGTTACCGGGTACACGGCCCCTACGATCCGCTCAACGGTCATCGTTTCAATGCGAACAAATTGCTGCTGGACCCTTATGCCAAAGACATCGCGGGCTGCGTGCGCTGGAATGATGCTCTGTTCGGCTATACCATCGGTGACAAGGCCGCTGACCTGCTGCTCGACGCGCGTAACAGCGCACATGGTGTACCAAAATCACGCGTTGTCGATACCGCCTTCACCTGGGGAGATGATCAGCCGCTGCGCATTCCCTGGCACGACACCATCATCTACGAGCTGCACGTCAAGGGATTTACAATTCAGCACCCCGATGTCCCCCCGCCCTACCGCGGCACCTACGCCGGCCTTGCCACCGAACCGGTTATCGAACACCTGAAACGACTGGGTGTCACAGCGGTGGAACTCATGCCGGTACACACCTTTATCGGCGACCGGCACCTGGTCAAAAACGGTTTGAACAATTACTGGGGCTACAACAGTATCGGTTACTTTGCGCCCCACGCGGCGTATTCAGCGAGCGGCGATATCAGCGAGTTCAAGACCATGGTGAAACGTCTGCACTCCAATGGTATCGAGGTCATTCTCGACGTGGTCTACAACCACACCGCGGAGGGCAACCACATGGGTCCGACACTGTGCTTCCGCGGCATCGACAACGCAGCCTATTACCGGCTGGTGGCCGATCAGCAACGCTACTACATGGACTACACGGGTTGCGGGAACAGCCTCAACATGATGCACCCGCGGGTGCTGCAGCTGATCACCGACAGCCTGCGCTACTGGGTACTGGAAATGCACGTCGATGGGTTCCGCTTCGATCTGGCGCCGACGCTGGCGCGCGAGGTACACGCCGTTGACCGCTTCGGCGCATTCCTCGACATCATTCACCAGGACCCCGTGCTGTCGCGGGTAAAACTGATCGCAGAACCATGGGACCTCGGCGAGGGCGGTTACCAGGTCGGCAATTTTCCGGTCGGCTGGACCGAATGGAACAGCCGTTACCGCGATACCCTGCGCGCCTACTGGAAGGGTGACGACAGCCTCATCGGGGAACTGGCCTATCGTATCACCGGCTCGAGTGATCTGTATGAGCAAAGCGGTCGCCGACCGTACGCCAGCATCAACTTTGTCACCTGTCACGACGGTTTTACACTGCAGGACCTGGTCAGCTATAACGAAAAGCACAATATCGAAAACCTGGAGGATAACCGCGACGGTGAAAACAATAACCTGAGCTGGAATATGGGCAGTGAAGGTCCGGTGAGCAGGAATCTGCACATCATCAACGCGCGAGCACAACAAAAGCGGAACTTTCTGACCACGCTGCTGCTTTCGCAGGGTGTGCCGATGCTGGCGGCGGGTGACGAAATGGGACGCACACAGAACGGTAACAACAATGCCTACTGCCAGGACAACGAGATCAGCTGGCTCAACTGGGAACCGGACACGCACGAGCGGAAGTTTCTAAGCTTCGTGTGTGACGTCATCAAACTGAGAAAGGAACACCCGGTGTTTCATCGGCGACACTTCTTTCAGGGTCGCCGCATCAAAGGCGCCAACGTCAAGGACATTTGCTGGCTGAAGCCTGACGGCAAGGAAATGACCGATGAGGAATGGAACTCCTACTACGCGCGCTGCCTGGGGCTTTTACTTCACGGCGATGCCATTGAGGAACAGGATGAACGCGGTCGAATCATTCATGACGATACCTTTCTGCTGCTGCTTAACGCGCATTCGCAAGCCATCCCGTTTCGCATGCCGGAACACGTGGGGATAGCCCGCTGGGGGGTCGCCGTCGATACCTGCTTTGAGGATGGCAAACGGACCGACCGCCGAACCTTTAACACCGGGGAAAAGTACCCTCTGCGGCCGGACTCCTGTGTACTGCTGCAACTGATGAGGACGCCGCGCTGATTGTAAATCAGTGCAAACCGGGTAGCATAAAAACCATGCGCATCATCGCTGACCAGCTGTTCTGCTTCATAAGCCGGCGAAATACACCTCCATCCTTCTGCGCATTGCCGCATCGGGCAGGCGGCCGAAGCCGGCGCCCATATTGTCCAGCATGTGTTTCAGGCTGGACGTCGCCGGTATGGTGCAGGTCACATCCGCATGCGACACCACGTATTTCAGAAAATACTGCCCCCAACTGTTGCAGTCGAACTCAGCCGCCCAGTCCGGCAAGGTCTTGCCCTTCACCACACGGAACAGCTCACCACGCGCGTAGGGCCGGTTGACCAACACCGCGATATTGCGTTCACGGGCAAGTGGCAGCAAGCGTTTTTCCACTTCCCGGTTGGCTATGTTGTAACTGAACTGCACAAAATCGAGTGGCTCGCTGTCCAGAATGACTTCCAGTTGATGGTGAAACCTGCCGTGTGAGGTGGTGATGCCGATGTAACGTATCCTGCCTTCATTTTTCCAGTTGTTCAGCGTTTCCAGGTGAACCCGCCAATCGCGCAGATTGTGAATCTGCATCAGGTCGAAGCGTTTCACAGCCATGCGCTGCATGGAGTGTTGCATCTGTTCAATGCCCTGCTGTTTTCCCTCGATCCACACCTTGGTCGCCGCGAACATAGCCTGTTTATTGTCAACCTCTTGCAACAAATCCCCCAGCACCTGTTCCGCATTCCCATACATCGGTGAGGAATCGATCAAGCCACCACCTTCATCAAAAAACGCCTGCAATACCGGCAACAGGGCTGAGCGTGCCGGTGTTTCACTGACATCAAATGTGCGCGAGGAACCCATACCTATAACGGGCAGCTTCTCACCGGAAACCGGAATCGACTTTTTAATGGGGTCGAGGGATTTCGCCAACAGCCACGATGGTGCACTGCCCGCAGCGAGCCCCACGCCACAAAGTACTTTTAATAAAGTCCTGCGACTAAACTGTCTCATATCACTCCCCGTTTCCCTGAACTGAGGTTGCATTAACCTAAATATCGCGCCGAAGGGCGGCGCTCCTACGAGCGGTATTTTATTGCCGGTTTAATCGCTTCTGCCGACGCCGCGATCACCCCCTGCCGCTTGCCCAGCGTATACGCCAGCCAGGCCCAGAGTCCGGCTACAGGCACGGCCAGCCAGGCAATACTCCCCAGACTGAAACCCATCGCGCGCAAGCCAGTATAAACCCAGGCACTCACCGCATCCCCCCCCCGATACACGACCGTATCGATAAAATTCTTCGCCTTGTATTTTTCTTCACGGCCGAGCACCACATAGAGCATTTCGCGCGCCGGGCGCATGATGGCGTAATTACCGGCACGACGAATCACCTGCACCGCAACCAGCACGGAAAGCACCGGCGCACAACCCAGCACTGCAAAGCCTGCACCCAGCAACAGCGGAATCAAGGCCAGCGTCACCGCCAGGCCCAGCCATTTCACCAGCCGCCCGGTAATAAATATCTGTATCACGATGGTCAGCGTATTCACCGCCAGATCCATCGCCGCAAACACCGCAGTACGTTCTGCCGGGTCGGAAAAATGGTCTCGAATTATCTGCGCCTGCTGGAAGTAAAGAAAGGTCGCCAGGCTGGTAAACAACAGCATCAACACACAGATGCCCAGTAGATAGGATGAACGCGCCACCAGTTGAATGCCCGCGAACACCCCCCCGCCCATGGCTTGTTCGACATTTGATGGGGCAGCCGCGTTCGCAGCGGCGCTGTGTCGCCGGTTTGCGCAGCCGCTGATCAGTCGATTCACGCAGAACACCGCCCAGAGCAGAAAACACGCCGACAGCAACAGCAGATTGGTCGGCCCCAGGGGAATCGCCAGAGCCGTCGTCAACACCGGTCCGACCAATGCTCCAACGGTTCCACCTGCAGCAATAAAACCGAACAGACGTTTCGCCTGTTCGTTACTGAACAGGTCGGCCATAAAACTCCAGAAAACCGACACCACGAACAGGTTAAAGATACTGACCCATATAAAAAACCCGCGCGCCACCCAGGCGTGGGTAATATCCGATCGAAACAGCACAAAAAACACCAGCAGACTGGCGATAAAGAAATAGTACAGATAGGGCAGAAAACGCCGGCGCGGAAAGCGTGAACTCACCCAGCCAAACAGGGGCACGGCCGCCAGCATGGCCACAAAGGTAGCGCTGAACAACCACTGCAGATTCTCCACACCGCCGGCAATACCCATTTCGTCGCGCATGGGTCTGACAATGTAATAACTGCACAATAAGGCGAAAAAATAGCTGAATGACCAGAAAATCGCCTGCACTTCCTGGGCTTGAACATTCAGGAACCGTCGCAGAGTATTACGCAGGAAACAGTCCAGGCGCGAACGCAATGCTGCCGACATTTATGCTGCCCCTAGGAGCCTGTCCGAGAATAGACTGATCTACTGCGGATAAGCCTGGTTGGCCAGATTTCCCGATCATTTTCGTTAAATA
>JAUXDG010000261.1 GCA_030618475.1 Gammaproteobacteria bacterium
TTCCTAAGACCGCTTGGCCTCCGACTTCCTTGAATCTGAGCCAAAATCCGGCGCAATCTTTGGATAATTATTTATTTCCGCGGCCCTAAAGTCACCTCATAGTGACCAGTTCCTCGGCACTGGTGGGATGAATGGCCACCGTGTCGTCGAGGTCTTTCTTGCTTGCACCCATGCGAATCGCCACGGCGAATCCCTGCAGCATTTCGTCGGCACCCGGCCCGATGACGTGGCAGCCGACCACTTTTTCCTGTGCACCAACGGTAACCAGCTTCATGGCGGTTTTCTGTTTGCGCTCGGTCAGTGCGTTATACATGGCGGTAAAACGGGTCTGGTAGACTTTGACCGAATCGCCGTGGCGGTCGCGCGCCACGCTCTCGGTCAGTCCTACCGTTCCTATTGGCGGGTGGCTGAATACCACTGTGGGAATATTTTCGTAGGCCAGATGTCGATCCGTCATGCCACCGAAGAGGCGGTCGCTGAGGCGACGACCGGCGGCGATGGCGACCGGTGTCAGCTGAGCCTGCCCGGTGACATCACCAATAGCATACACAGCTTCCAGGTTGGTTTGCTGGAATTTGTCAGTGGGAATATAACCCTTATCATCCACAACGACCCCCGCTGCCTGCAGATTCAGGTCCTGCGTCAGGGGATAACGCCCGATGGCCCAGATCAGTTCATCGAAACCTTCCAGGCGCTGGCCGTTTTCACACTCGATGCATAAGGAGCCATCGGCTTCGCGCAGCACTTTTTTTACTTGGGCTCTGGCCAAAATATCGATACCGTCACCCAACATTTCTTCCATCAGGTTTTCACGCAGGGTGGCATCGAAGTTTCGCAGCAGGTGCTCACGACGCAGTAACATGGTTACATCAGAACCCAGCGCATTCAACATGCCGGCCAGTTCCACGGCGATATAACCGGATCCAACCACCGCGGTACGGCGCGGCAGCTGTTCCAGTTCGAAGAAACCATCCGAGCTGATACCAAGCTCAGCGCCCTCGCTATCGGGGATCATGGGCGCACCGCCCGCTGCGATCACGATGTGATCTGCGCTGTATCGCTGACCCGCAACCTCGATGGTGCTGGCATCAACGAACTGCGCGCTACCGACGATTTCATCAATATTGGAATCGGACAAATAGGTGTGATACCAGTCATTGATGCCCTTGACGTAGGCATCCCTGGATGCTTTCAGCTTCCCCCAGTCGAAGCGCTTTTCACCAATCTGAAACCCGTAACTGGCAGCCTCCGCCAGGGTGTGTGCAATGCTGGCTCCAAACCACATGACTTTTTTGGGTACACAGCCCGCATTGACACAGGTGCCGCCCATCGGGCCTTTTTCAACCACTGCACATTTGGCGCCGTAACGGGCTGCACGTTCCGCAACCGATAATCCACCACTTCCGCCTCCGATGGCAATCAGGTCATAATGCTGCGTCATTGGTCAATTCACTCCATAATTCACAAATCAGGCTGCTGACGAATTTTACCGAAAAGCTGACGAGACACCATGAATCCATTACTGGAACAAGGCCATTTACCTGCTTTTGACCGTATTCAAGCCGAACACGTGGAAGCCGCCGTCGAATAGATTCTGATTGATACCCGGCAACAGGGCACAGCGATCCCTGAAAACAGTACGCCTTGACCGTCGGATTCTCCTTGTACTGCCAAGGTCACACACTCTATCGGGGAACGAGCCGACATAATGAGCAGCCGACAGGATTGACATGCACCGCAAACTGCCGGGAATAATCGGTACAATCAGGATTCCAATCCACTTCGGTACGGCACACTATGCACTATAAGGATCTGCGTGACTTCATCGAACAACTGGAGCGTAACGGCGAACTGCTGCGTATCCGACACCCGGTCGACCCCTATCTGGAAATGACCGAAATCTGTGACCGCACGCTGCGTTCCGGCGGACCCGCCCTGCTTTTTGAAAATGCCAAGGGCTTTGAGATACCGGTACTGGCTAACCTGTTTGGAACGCCTGAAAGGGTCGCCGCGGGCATGGGTGCTGATTCTGTGGCGTCACTCAGGGAAGTGGGCAAACTGCTCGCCTTCCTCAAGGAACCGGACCCCCCAAAAGGTATGAAGGACGCCTGGCAGAAAATGCCGGTCTTCAAAAAGGTGCTGGACATGGCGCCGAAAATTCTGAAGCGTGCGCCTTGCCAGCAACAGGTTCTGGAAGCTGACGACGTGGACCTGGGCAGGCTGCCCATCCAGACCTGCTGGCCCGATGATGCCGCGCCGCTGATCACCTGGGCGCTGGTGGTCACCCGGGGTCCGCGCAAGGAGCGGCAAAACCTGGGAATTTACCGGCAGCAGATTCTGTCGCGCAACAAGGTCATCATGCGCTGGCTGGCCCACAGGGGTGGGGCATTGGACTACCAGGACTGGCAGATGAAACACCCAGGCGAACCGTTTCCCGTTGCCGTGGCTCTGGGCGCCGATCCAGCGACCATTCTGGCCGCCGTCACGCCGGTGCCCGATACCTTGTCCGAGTACGCATTCGCCGGACTGTTACGAGGCTCAAAAACTGAACTGGTGCAATGCCGGACTATCGACCTGCAGGTTCCGGCCAGCGCCGAAATTGTTCTGGAAGGCCATATACAGCCCGGAGAAGACGCGCTGGAAGGACCGTTCGGTGACCACACGGGTTACTACAATGAACAGGAACGCTTCCCGGTTTTTACCATTGACTGTATCACCCACCGCGATAATCCGATTTATCACAGCACCTATACCGGCCGCCCTCCGGATGAGCCGGCTATTCTGGGTGTGGCGTTAAACGAAGTCTTTGTACCGATTCTGCAAAAACAATTTCCGGAAATCACCGATTTCTACCTGCCGCCGGAAGGCTGCTCCTATCGTATGGCCTGCATC
>JAUXDG010000007.1 GCA_030618475.1 Gammaproteobacteria bacterium
GAGTATAGGCAAAATAAACGCCCTTTGCATCACTCGCCAACGGATCATGCACGGGTAACGAAGGGACCTGCGCCCTGCCACCACCACGAAATCCTGCCCCACTCCGCACGCGCGATCCAACCATTCGCCTTCGCACGTACCTCTCGCGCGGCTACCCCGCGCATCAGGCCAACCGAAATCCTGGCACTCCCTTTTGAGTAATTGCCATTGGAATGGGACGAAGGGTTTGATGGTGTCAGCCAAACAGCTCGGCCGGTGGCGCCCGACTTGCCGGCCGCAGACTCGTTGGAACCGAGGTGTCCTTTCCCTGCAAATGGGCGAGAATCTTCTCAATGACCGCCGAGTCTTCGATGCAGCCTCTCTGGACTACGAAGTACTCGTGGGCACCCGTGGTGCTCGGAGGATGAGCACGGGTGCGGTATTCCCGTTGGCCGACCGCGTCGACACGGTTCTCGAAGCGGGAGAGTACGAGCTGTCGACGATCGCTTTTCTCGAAGGGGTGCCATATCAGCTCGTCGTCGTACCGTTACTCGTGCCTGCTCCGGACGCGTGGATCTGTCTCGGGTTTCGGATCGATGACGCATTCGTTGCGGCACTCCACAACCTGACGCTTTCGCACGTGACGCTGTTGACGCGAGACCCGGAGCGCCAGTGGGCGAGCTTCGCGTCGACCCTCGACATGGAACAGCGCGATGCGCTGCCGAGCGCGCTCGCCGCGGCGGGCGCGGAGCACGACGTCAGCTTGCAGCTCATCCTTGCCGACGAACCGTTCGTCTCGCTGGTGACGGCGTTGGATGCGACGGACGACGGTGCGGTCATCGGCGTGTTGCAGCGATCGATGGACGATGCATTGGTGCCTTACCTGCGATTCAGGCGCGTGCATTTCGCCCTCTTCTTCGGAGCGCTTGCTCTTTGCTCCGTGGTTGGAACCACCGTCGCCCGGTCAGTTTCTCGTCCCGTACTCGAGATCGCGAGTGCCGCCGGTCGTGTTCAGCGCGGGGACTACGGTTCGCGCGTCGTCGTGCGGCAGCAGGACGAGATCGGCCGTCTCGCCGAAGCATTCAACCACATGGTACGCGGTCTTGAGGAGCGCGATCGTGTTCGGAGCCTGCTCGGCAAAGTCGTGTCGCCCGAGGTGGCCAGCGTGCTGATGAGCAAGGAAATCGAACTCGGCGGAGAGGAGCGTGAGGTTACCGTTCTGTTCTCGGATGTATGCGACTTCGCGACCTTGTGCGAGGGGGGCTCGCCGTCCGTCATTCTGGATCGTTTGAATCGCTATCTGTCCGTGATGAGTCGCGTGATCGAGGCCGAGAACGGAATCGTCGACAAGTACGCCGGTGATGCGGTCATGGCATTGTTCGGAGCGCCCATCGCTCACGTCGACGATGGTGCACGCGCAGTGCGCGCCGCGCTGGAAATGCAGCGTGCGCTCCAACCTCTCAACGAGATCCTGCTTGCCGAGGGCGCAGCGGATCTCCGAATCGGGGTTGGTATCAATACGGCGGTCGTCGTTGCCGGAAACATGGGTTCGCCTTCACGGTTGAACTACACGGTGATCGGCGACGGCGTGAACCTGGCCGCCAGGATCGAGGGTCTGACCAAGGTCTATGGCGTGGGAGTCTTGGTCAGCGCGGCCACGCGGGATGCCGCGCCGGATTTCGTCTACCGTGAAGTCGACCGCGTGAAGGTCAAGGGCAAACGGGAGCTGGTGACGATCTATGAGCCGCTGGGGCCGCCCGCCGAAGTGGGCGCCCCGGCTCGGGCTCAGGTCGACGCCCACCATCGCGCGCTCGAGGCGTATCGACGGCAGGACTGGAACGCCGCCCACGAAGGCTTCACGGCCTTGCAAAAGATCGCCGACGCGCCCCTCACGGCCCTGTTCCTCGAACGCATCGATGAACTTCGCCACCTCGATCCGGGTCCCGAATCGGACGGCACGTTTACCCACATTGCCAAATAGAGCAGGCCCGCCATCCCGCGGCGCGTGCCGAGAACATCGATCGCTCTTTCCAGGTCGGTCGCGGTCGCCTAGGGCGTAATGTCCATTTTCTCCACCGAACGGAATCCCGTGAAGAATAGCCGGTTTCACTCGGCGCCGAATAGCTGTCGGTTGCGCGACCCGAAGGCTACGATTCCTGGATGGCAGTCGTCCTTCAGCCGTGGCAGATCCTCGTCGCGTCCCTGGCCGGCTGGATCGCCAGGCAACAGGACGCGGTCATCGAATACCTCCGCGAGGAGAACCGCGCAGCCTACTTTGAGACTCGGGTCGTTGCCGGCGACAGAACGAAGCTTGATCCGATTGGGGTAATTTTCTTTGACGCCTGTGGAAATCGGAATTTTTCGGAGACGACGCCACTCGTGGGTTCGATGCCTTTGTAATTCGGTCCAGCCAGACTCGTGGCGCGGAGTCCGTGGGGAGTCGCTGTGCATTGCTGCCACGGCTTATAGAGAATCTCCACCTTGTCGAAGACACGACGGTACTCAACATAGGCGGAGTCAGACGCTGAATTATTTTGACCGCGCGGCCACTTCTTGACCTTGCTAAGGTCGTAGGTGGTAAGCGCTCCAGTGTAGCCAAGTTTGTCGGCGTAGACGGAAAGTTCGTCGGCGAACCCTTTGCCTTTGTCCCAGCCACGTTTTTTGTGAAAGCAGACGCTATATAGATTGACGAAACCCTCTTTGCCGAACGGGTGACCATCGACGAACGACGCGAACCCGGTTGCCATGTTTACCATCTTCTTCGAGTTCTCACCGGACTGATTGCAGCCAAGGACATGGACACCAAAAAGCCCTCCCCTGGTCTGCAGGCAGATCGCGTTGCAACCGTCGATACTCGGAAATCCCAGCGCGAGTCGGTCAAATCCGACCTGGTATTCATAAAGGTAATACATGCTCTCTCCTAAGTATGAATTGTCTGCGCGCGATTCGGACAAGATGAAAACGAGTTTTGAATGGACACAAGATCAGACATCTTTGCTGGAGCATGGTCACAGATTAGTAGTATCGATTCAAGGTGATTACCAATGGCAAGCGAGAGGGGGCTCTGCGAGAGACCCCTTAAAGAAACAGGAGCGGGGGGCGAGCCCCCGCTCCTGTTTATACTTGATTCGTCTCCCGTCGCCTTTCGGTTACGGACAACCAGCAAACGTGTCGCAACCGAGACTATCATTCGTCGGGTCGGTCCCGCAGCTTGGGAAAGGAGCCGGTGGTGACGGGCTTCCCATCACGAACAGGTAGTTGAGACCGGAAACCGGGTCGCTGATGTCGAGCTCGCCATCATCGTTAAAGTCGCAGGCATCGTCGCATTCTTCAGGATCGGCACCGTCGAACAGAATGCCCGGGATCAACGGCCGGAGACCAGGCGCTGGGCTGGGGTTTGCGGACGAGGGGCACGATGCAAGGGCGAGATTCCGAGGGAATCCGGTTTACATCAATGAGCGGATTACCAGACGTTGAGACCGTTCACGCAGCTTATTCTTCCTAGCCGTTGGGTTTCACCATGTAATGGGTACGCTCACGGAAAGGATGGTGGTGTATGCGGTGCAAGACTCGCGGTGCGAGCCTGAGGCGGGCGATCCAGTCCGTCTACGACTGCTGTCGACGCCATCGACACTGGCGGGTCCGGGAACAGCACGCCGCGCTCTGCAGGCGACTCCGGGGCCACTTCAACTACTTCGGCGTGAACGGCAACTTTCGCAGTTTGCTGTTGCTCGTCGAGGCTACGAAGCGGCATTGGTACAAGTGGCTGTGCCGTCGCAGCCAACGCAAACGCCTGGCGTGGGAGCGAGTCGCGGACCTGCTCCGCGACATGCCGCTTCCGCGACCCCGGATCACCGTGCCGATCTGGGAGTCATGACCACGAGACACGTCAACGGAGGAGCCGGATGGGCGAGAGGTCCACGTCCGGATCTGGCGAGGGCCCCGGCTGGGCGACTGGCCGGGGCTACTCTACAGCTGCGAAATCGGGTCAGCATCCGATAATGGGGCATTCTGTCACCTAGATCCTCCGCCTCGCAAAGCCCCGATTCCACGAACCCCCGCCCAGTCCTACTCCCGATGCCCGATGCCCGAGGCCGGGCCGGTACAACCGGGTCAGGCGACATTCGCAGCTAGGGGACGTGAGTCCAGCTTGGGGGAGCAGGTCAGCCGATCAGGAAACCTGCCCTTGGTAGATAGCGACAAAGCCACCCGAGTTCAGCGGGTGCGTTTGCTTCAGGTAACCTCTTGCCGCCTTGGTGCCGGAGGTGCTGACGGCGTCACCTCCGCGAATGCCGTTGCCGGAATACTGTCCGCCGCTCATGTCACAGTTGATGATCACGCCACCCGGCCGCGTCGCCAACGCCCCAGGACTCGGTTCGGCGCCTGCCGACACCAAGATCTGAACATCGACTGAGCCGCCGTTGAGCAGGCCTTTGAGCGTCGCATTTCCGCCGCCGTGATCTTTGCAAATCTCGATTCCAAACTTCAGGCCTTTGTGGGTGAATGTGGGTTCGTAGTCCTTGGTCTTGAAGTCTCCGTGTTCGCCACCTTGGTAGCCGTCGTGCTCCTTCTTGTAGTACTTGTGAATGATCTGACCGCTGTAGGCTACAGGGCAAACGTTGAGGTATTTTCGCTCGCCGAAGAGACGGTTTTTCGAATACGCGATCGAGCCGGCCACGATCAGAATGTCGTTGAACTGGGCCGACGCTTCTTCGAGCTTCCCGTAGATAGCATGCTTGTTACTTCTCGAGAGCGAGCCCTGCCTCACCGAGCCTCTCTCGCTGAAAGTACGCGTGGAAAAGAAATACTCGGGCGCCACGAAAACCTTCACCGGAGGTGCACCACCCCCAGCCATTCCGTTGAACTCGGCATCGGCCCGATTCAACGCATCTTGAAAGGCATCGAATCCGGCAGAACCGACACCTGCGAATTGCACGACCTTGTAGCTTTGGTTGGCAACCGCTTCCCCGTCGAACTCGATCATTCCCGCAAGGATGTTCTTGGCCATATTGGTACTCCTTTTCTCACGCGAGCCTACGGGTTCCCAGTCGTCAGATAGTCGATGTGTGCTGCCGTGAAGCCACCCGTGTTCCGGCAATTATGCGCGATCGGATCCGGCAACGGAACCCCTATGCCGCTCGGACTGAGCAGCGGCACGCGCAGAGTACGATCGAGACCCTGCGCCGTCGACGCCGAAACGATGCTCACGACCCGATTGGCCAAGCCCGTACTGTCCACTTTCTCCGCACTCGTCAACGGACCATCCAAGGGTAACGAAGGAACCTACGTCCTGCCATTACCCCCCAAATCATGCCTCTTTCCGCACTCACTATCCAAGCATTCACCTTCGCCCGTACCACTTACGCAGCTATCCCGGGCGTCAGGCCAATCGGCAGCCTGGCTGCCCCTTGGGTAGCCGCCATTGGAATGGGACGAAGGGTTTGATGGTGTCAGCCAGCCAGCTCGGCCGGTGGCGCCCGACTTGCCGGCCGCAGACTCGTTGGAACCGAGGTGTCCTTTTCCTGCAAATGGGCGAGAATCTTCTCAATGACCGCCAAGTCTTCGATGCAGGCGATCACTTTTACCGTGCCGCCGCATTCACGGCAGGTTTCGATGCCGATGCCGAATACTCGTTTCAGGCGCTGAGCCCAGGTCATGGCTGCCCGCTGTTCGGCGGGCGCCTGGTCTTGCCCATGATCGGCTGTCCTGGCCTTATTGCCCTTGCCCCGCCGGGCCGGCGTCACCCGCGCACGGTATTGACTGTTCGGTGCGAACACGCCATGGAAACGGGTCAGGTTGACTCGGGGCTTCGGTACCAGAGCAGCCAAGCGCGCGATAAAGTCCAGCGGCTCGAAGATCACATGCGTGGTGCCATTGTGGTACGGGGTCTTGAGCTGGTAACGCACATTACCATTCGGCGTCAGCGACAGCCGCTTTTCCGAGACCGCCGGCCTGGCAATGTAGCGACACAGCCGCTCCAGCTTCTTGCGCTCATCGGCCTTGGCCGCCACACCGGCATGCAGCGAAAACCCGGCTATCTTGCCCACCGGCTCATCGCAGGCCGGCAGCGTTTGCAGGGTAAACACCTTGCGACCTGCTTGAGGTCCCACCGCGATGCGATAGGTGATCGAATGCCCCAATAACTGATCCATCGGCCCTGCGTCGACTGCTTCCCCGGACAGACAGCTGTGCTCGGTGTCCCGTTCGAGCAATCCCTGCCGCTCTAGGAAACGGCCGACGCGCCGCGCGAGGGTATGGGTCAGGTGTGTTGAATTGCACCGAAGTTTGATCCAATAAGGCCAGATATTTGTATCCCGCTCTGACCCATCCCCGCCGAGAACAGATGTTTTACCTCAAACACTTGAGATGGTTTTGGCGGTACATTTTTCAATGCAAACGGTGGGGCACATTTGGATGCAAATTAACAGGTTGGCCGCCCTTACCACCGCGCAGTTGTGTGGGCGGCTACGAGTGAACCACGGGAGAGGACCGCTGATCGACATGACGAATAGCCAAAAGGGACACTTGTTCTTCCAGCGATACGAGGAACGAGAAAGAGTTAGCAGTATCGCCCGTAAGCTCCAGAACGCTCCAACGGAGCAACGCATGTTCATGGACATCGCGGAGGAAGTCGGTCGCACTGTGCCGCAGTCCTTCGGCTATCACTACGAATACACGAAGCCCGCCGGTGCTCCACAACGGATTACCCGCCGTCATGCTTCAGGCGGGCGAATTCAAACGGGCTTCCGACCCACTGGGACGCAGATCCTAGCCATCGTCAACTCCCTCCTCTCGCAAGAGAGTCGGGTGGTGATTGATGGCGTTGAACAGTTCCCGTGGGGTGGAGTGCAGGACGCGGCGATACCGGGAATCAGCGCCTATCTCGAAAGCTTCTAGACATCATGTATTGACCTGCCCAACCTCAGCTTAACCCACGTCGCTTGAGGTTGGGCAGGTCAATACATGATGTCTAGGCACAGGATCCGCCCGGCGCCGCACGATCCGACCGGCGTGGGCGAAGGGAATCGATTGTTGGAGCCATGTGCCACGGGCAATTCAACCGATGGGCCGATTCAATGTCGCGAACGGCTCGGGGGCGTGCTCAATTTCTACTACAGGAGCCGGCATTCGTAACGGCGGCCTCGACGTGGATGACCTGATCATCAGTCATCGCTGTACCCTGTCAGCCCCAAATAAAAAAGCCCGCCGATTAGGGCTTCTTTATATCTATATGGCGCGGCTACTCAGAAGCCCAGAAAGCCGCCTTTCTTTTCACCTTTATTCACCGATAGGGACAATTTGTTCAGCGTAACATCGATATAGGTGGTCTTATCCAGCGGTGTCTCGATGCTGCCGCGCCAGACGGCGTTGTCCAGGTCGCGGTAGGCAGCGATTACGCCGATATAGCGGGCCTCGATGTCCAGTTCCTTTTCGATGCTGGCATTTTCACCGGGCGGGATTTCCATTTCATCGCGGCCTGTCATGTCGCCACCAAGGATACTGGCGTCCTGTTCGTACAGTGCGAAGAAATCCGCATTGTTAAAAATATCATCGGACTTCAACTCATAGAAGCGTACCACGATAGGCGAGGCACGCCCCATTATGTCCGGGTTGAGATCGGTGCTGGAGGTGATGCGAACGACGACCTTGGGGGGGTCCGGTTCCATGAGCTTGGCTGTGGTTGCACAACCGGTGATCAGCAGGACCGACACAACAGCGCCGGTGGCCAGAAAAGTCCTTCGTGTTATGCTCATATGACTCCCGAAACCTTGTTGTTTGGCAAACAGTTGGTCGAAATAGTACACGGGATTATAGAAAAAGCCAGCTACACGGCTGGCGTGCTTGCGTGATTCGTAGCGACAGTTATGCGGGACTCTATCGATCCAGTTAAGGAATTGTTGTATAATCATTTTTCTACCGGACCCTATAACAATTAAATGATAGCCAAAGCACCGCAAGGCGAAGTTCGCCTGTTGTGTTTGCTAGTGACGCTATGACCCTGACCCTGAAAATCACCAGCTACCAGAGCCAGACGCTGGGAGCGGACAGCAGCAGAACTTTCACCGAGGCCGGTGGGAGTATCGGCCGGGCGCAGGGTAATGACTGGGTACTGCCCGACCCGGAACGCTATATCTCCGGCCGCCATGCCTCGATTTCCTACCAGGGCGGCACGTACTATCTTACCGATACAAGCACCAATGGTGTGTTTATCAATGAGTCTGCCACGCCGGTTGGCAGCAGCAACTCGGTGCCGTTGAACAACGGCGATCGGGTCAGTTTCGGAGATTATGAATTCGAGGTTGCGGTGGAGGACGGCATGGTGACCAGCCCGACCGGGCGGCCCGACATGCCGGAGTCGCTCGACCCGCTGAGCTTTACTATGGAGCCGACCGCTGACATGAATACTGATGTCCTCGATTCCTTTTCACCACCGCCCGCACCTCCCGGTGCCGAGGCCGACCATGTGCCGTCACTGAGGGAAGCTTTCCAGCCGCCGGCTGCCAGTGTCGAGCAGATTCCCGACGACTGGGACATGACGGGGTATGCCGCCAGTCCCGGTGGAAAACCTGCACCCGCTGGCGGCGGTGTCGTATTGCCGACACCGGCATCGTCGATCCCGTCACCATCACCAGCAGCTGGCGTTCCGCCCACCACCGCAGCGCAGCCCGTGACGCCGCCACAGGCTGCGCAGTCAGTGCCACCCGCCACCCCGGCACCAGCAGGCGGTGATGACCAGTTTGCTGCATTTCTTCGCGGCGCCGGCATCGATCCGGCCGCTATGGGTCAGGTCAATAGCACCGAGGCGCTGCAAAGCTACGGCGCCCTGTTCCGTGAAGTGGTCCAGGGCCTGATGGAAGTGCTGATGGCGCGCGCCAGCCTGAAGAGTGAATTTCGCATGTCGTTGACGACCATTCGCCCGGTGGAGAACAACCCACTCAAGTTCTCGCCCAGCGTCGATGACGCCATGCGCAATCTGTTTATGAGCCACGGCAGCGGTTATCTGTCACCGGTGGAGTCGGTACATGAAGGATTCGAGGATATCAAGTGTCACCAGATGGCGATGGTCGCGGGCATGCAGGCGGCGTTCAAGGACATGTTGCAGCTCCTCAAACCGGAAAGGTTTCAGGAAAACGGAAAGGGTGGTGTGCGCGCTTCACTGATGTCAGTGGGCAGGAACTCCCGCGCCTGGGATGCCTACTGCGAGTATTATACTAATGTTACACGTGACGTCGACAGCAGTTTCCAGACCTTGTTCGGCGAGGAGTTTGCCCGCGCCTACGAGGAGCAGATCAAGCGCCTGACAGCGTTACGGCACAAGTAGTATCCAGCTGACACCAGGGGCGAAGCGCCAAACAGTGGTTGGCGCGAGGTTGGAAAAAACCGATGATACAGGGCGGCGGTTGACAGGTTGGTAACGAGAACCTGTGCAGCGCCCAGAGCGGAACAAGGCTGTGCGACCGGAACGGATGGTCCGTTTACGGGAAATTGGAAACAGTGCGGTGGAGGAGCGGATGTCTCACAATAACAAGGTGGTCTGGTCTGAAGGCATGTTCCTTCGACCCCAGCATTTCCAGCAACACGCCCGCTACACGGAAAACTTTATCGAGCAGCGTTGCTCGGTACTGCGTACCTTTCCCTGGGGTTTCCATCAACTGCAACTGGATCAGCAACTGCTGGGACTGGGCAAGATCGCCATCAGCCGCGCCAGCGGCGTGTTTCCCGACGGTACACCCTTCAGCATCCCGGATGACGACGAGCCACCACTGGCGATGGACGTACCCGAGAACACCCACGAGGCCCAGGTATACCTGGGGCTGCCATTACGCCGCCCGGGGACACCGGAGGTTGACAGCAGTGGTGACCCCGAAGGTCTGGCGCGCTACCAGCCGGTCGAGTACGAGATCCGTGACAGCAGCACTGTCGGGGGTGGCGAGGCCGGTGTCCAGATAGGCAAGCTCCGTACCCGCCTGTTGCTGGAGAGTGATCACCTTGACGAATACGCCTGCATGAGCGTAGCGCGCATCGTCGAAATGCGTGTCGATAAGAGCGTGCTGGTCGACGAGCACCTGTTGCCGCCGGTGCTGGATTGCCAGGCGCTGCCTGGGCTGTGCGGTTTCATGACCGAACTGCATGGTTTGCTCAATCATCGTGCCGAGGCGCTGGCCGGTCGCATGGCGGTGTCGGGACGCGGTGGTGCGGCTGACATCGCAGATTTCCTGCTGTTGCAGGCGGTCAACCGCTACCAGCCACTGATTGCACACCTGTCCACGCTGGCCGACTTCCACCCGGAGTCATTTTACCGGCTGGCGGTGTCCATGGCCGGCGAGCTGGCTACTTTTACCAGCGTCGAAAAACGTTCCCCTCAATTTCCGCCTTACAAACATGACGATTTGCAGGCAACCTTTGTGCCGGTGTTCGATGCCTTGCGCCAGTCACTCAGCATGGTGCTCGAGCAGAACGCGACTACGATTCCCATGCAGGAACGCAAGTACGGTATTCGCGTGGCCACTGTCAGCGATCACGCGTTGCTGGATCACGCCAGCTTCATCCTGGCGGTCAGTGCCGACATTCCTACCGAGGATATCCGCAAGCGTTTCCCGACGCAGATCAAGGTCGGGCCGGTTGAGCAGATTCGCCAGTTGGTGAATGTGCAGCTGCCCGGTATCCGCGTGCGGCCGATCCCGGTGGCACCGCGGCAGATTCCTTATCACACCGGTTTCGTCTACTTTGAGCTTGATCGCTCCAGTGAATTGTGGGCGCAGCTGAAAACTTCCGGCGGCTTTGCCTTTCACCTGGGCGGCGAGTTCCCGGGCATCCAGATGGAATTCTGGGCTATCAAGGGGTAACAGTTATGGACTCCGACGATCCATTTTCAAATTCAGGCGACAATAATCGCACCGTGATCCGGCCGACACCCGGTCGGCGCAATGCAGCACCTGCAGCACCTGCAGCGCCACAGCCAGGGGCCGGTATACCGCCGCCGGTAGCGCCCGCGCAGCCCCAGCAGTTTACACCTGCTGCGGCGGCCATCACCGCGTCCGGCCTGAATCCGCTGGTCGATTCAGCGGTGGTGTTGCTGACACTGGTTGTACAGCTGCGCAATACACTCTCACATCCGGACGCCGCGGGCCTGCGTGAACACGTGGTGCAACAGATCAGGATGTTCGAACAGAATTCACGCGCCGTCGGCGTCACCCCGGAAACCGCACTGGCGGCACGCTATATCCTTTGTGCATTGCTGGATGAAACTGTACTGGGTACGCCGTGGGGCAGCGAGAGTGTCTGGAGTACTGGGAGTCTGCTGAGTACTTTCCACAACGAGACCTGGGGTGGTGAAAAATTCTTCATGATCCTCGATCGCCTGATGCAGGAGCCGGCCAGAAACATAGACATTCTGGAGTTGATGTATGTCTGCATGTCGCTGGGTTTCGAGGGCAAGTACTCAGTACTGGAGCAGGGTCGTTCCAAGCTGGCCGAGACCATGGATAACCTGTTTCGCACCATCCGTGCGCAGCGCGGCGATTTCGAACGCGAATTGTCGCCGCACTGGCGCGGTGAGCAGGACAAGCGCAACATGCTGGTGCGTTACGTACCGCTGTGGGTGGTCGGTGCGCTGGCTGGCGTACTGCTGCTGGTCACCTACGGTGGCTTCCGCTTCATTCTGGAGAAATCCTCAAGCCCTGCGTACGACACACTGGAAGCCATCGGCCAGGTTACCAGCGGGCAACAACAATAAATAATTCTGCCGGTGCCTGAATGTCCCGGCACACAGGATGTGCTCAATGAACGCTACTATCAGTTTCTTTAAAAACCGCTGGGTGATTTCCCTGATCGGCTTGCTGGCGATCAGCATACTGATATGGTTCATCGGTCCGTTGATCAGCATTGCCGGCAGCACGCCACTGGCAGGCGAGATTGCCCGGCTGCTTGCCATCCTGGTCATCGTCGTGCTCTGGGGGCTGAATAACCTGCGTAGCGAGATGCAGGTCAACAAGGCCAACGCGAAGTTGATCGACGGCATGGCCGAACCGGCCATGCACGATGGTATGGATGCGGTCGCGGACCAGTCAGCCGAGGAAGTGGAAACCCTGCGCGAGCGATTCGATGAAGCCCTGCAGGTGCTGAAGAAAACCGCACGCAAGAAGGGTGGTGCGGGCATCTATGATTTGCCCTGGTACGTCATAATCGGTCCACCCGGCTGCGGCAAGACCACCGCGCTGATTAACTCCGGCCTGAATTTCCCGCTTGCCGAACGCTTCGGCAAAGAGGCGCTACGCGGTGTCGGTGGTACGCGTAACTGCGACTGGTGGTTTACCGAAGAGGCGGTACTACTGGATACCGCCGGGCGCTATGTCACCCAGGACAGCCAGATGGCTGTCGACAGCGCGGCCTGGGAAGGGTTCCTCAAGCTGCTCAAAAAAAGTCGCCGACGCCGGCCGATCAACGGTGCGCTGGTGGCGGTCAGCCTTTCCGACCTGATGTTGCAGAGCGAGGCTGAGCGCGCCCAGCATGTGCACGCCATCAAGCAGCGTTTGCAGGAACTCAGTAAGGTACTGGGTATACGCTTCCCGGTCTATGTACTGCTCACTAAGTGCGACCTGATTGCCGGCTTCATGGAGTTTTTCGATGACCTCGGCCTGGAGGAACGCGGCCAGGTCTGGGGCGTGACCTTTCCCATGGAGGAGGGCGAGAACACCGGCGCCGCCATCCAGATGCTGACCAGTGAAATGGATACGCTGATGCAACGTATTAATCAGCGCATATTGGCGCGCATGCATCAGGAGCGCGATACGCAGCGTCGGGCACGTATTTTTACTTTCGCCCAGCAACTGGCCTCTCTGCGTGCGTTGGGCAATGAGTTTCTGACCGAGATTTTCCGTCCCAGCCGGTTTGAAGAGCCGGCCCTGTTGCGCGGTGTCTACTTCACCAGTGGTACACAGGAAGGTACGCCGATCGATCGCATCATGGGCTCGCTGTCGCGCACCTTCGGCGTCGGTCAGCAGGCACTTCCCCCGCACACCGGCCAGGGGCGCAGTTATTTCCTGACCCGCCTGCTGAAAGATGTCATCTTCGAGGAAGCTGACCTTGTGGGGGCTAACCGGCGCCTCGAATTACAACGTCGCTGGTTGCAGCGTGCGGCCTACGCGGGCGCCGTTGCTATTACGGCCCTCGCGGTGATGGCCTGGACGACAAGCTTCACCCGCAACCAGGTGTATGTCAGCCAGTTCAAAGGGCAGATCGAGGAGTACCGGACGGCCAGTGCGGAACCGCTGATGGATCCGAACGATTTCGACGAGCTGTTGCCTCGCTTGAACGAGCTGCGCGATGTGGCCGAGGTCTATGAGCCGGTCGGTGAAGATACGCCGCTGTTGCTGGGTATGGGCCTCTACCAGGGTGATCGCCTGACAGAGTCTGCACGAGAGGCCTACCGGCGTGGAATGAGCCGCTCGCTGTTACCCGCCATGCGTCATCGTCTGGGAGAGCATCTGGACGCCGCTATCGGTGACCCGGATTTTCAGTACGAGGCACTCAAGACCTACCTGATGCTGGAAGACCATGAACACCTGGACCCGGAACTGCTCAAACTGTGGATGGCGTTGGACTGGCAGAACAGCTTCGCTACGGAGCCGGAAAAACAGGGGCAGCTGCAGAATCATCTGGCGTCGCAGTTGGATATGGGTTTCGAGCCGATTATGCTGGATGAAGAAGTGATCGCCAGAGCACGTTTGAGCCTTAACCAGGTACCGCTTGCGCAACTTCTGTATGGGCGCATGAAGCGTGATTACATGGCCGCCGACAAGCAGCCGTTCGTGCTGTCCAATGCGATCGGTCTCGGTGGTGACAAAGTATTTATGCGTATTAGTGGGCAACCGTTGAACGACGACGTGTCCGGCTTTTTCACCTATAGAGGTTACCACGACTTCTTCAAGAAGCAGGTCAAGAACATCGCCCGGCAGAGCAGCGAGGAAAACTGGGTGCTGGACCCGGATAAGAGTGAACTCAGCAAGCCGGAGATCGAACATCTGCAGAAGGACCTGCAGGATCTGTACTTCGCCGATTACATCCGCGTTTGGAAACAGTTACTGGCGGATATCGGCATTGTGCGTTTCACTAGCCTGCGGCATGCCTCCGAAGTGCTGGGCATGCTGTCCGGCCCGACGTCGCCGATGCGCGCCCTGTTGCAGAACGTCGCGCTCAACACAACCCTGGAGCAACCTGCCGGGCTACTGGGTAAGGCTATGGACAAGGCCGGTGAGGCAACCGCTACCGAGAGCCGGCTGACACGATTGCTGCGCTCGGCATCAGATAGCGAGGCAGTGCCAAAACCCGATCGCCCCGCCAAAGTCGTGGACAAGCAGTTTGCGCAGATCGATGCACTGGTGAAGGCGTCCGAGGGCGGCGTCGCGCCCATTGAACAGATTATCAACATGCTGTCGCAACTCTATGGCCAGCTGGATGCCTTGTCCGCCGGGCTCGGCTCCGATGCGCTGAGCGTTGCCACTGGGTCCGCCGGCGGCGACATGGTGCGGCGCATGCAGGTCGAGAGTGCCCGCCAACCGGAACCGGTGAAGCGCTGGTTGCAGCAGATCGCTTCCAACAGTCGCTCCGTCACCATGGGCGGCGCGCGTACGCAGGTCAATACCGCGTGGAAATCGAATGTATTACCGGTCTGTAACAAGGCGCTGTCGGGCCGCTATCCTATCTACCGCGACAGCCAGAAGGAAATGACGCTGGCCGACTTCGGTCGTCTGTTCGCACCCGGGGGCCTGATTGACAGCTTTTTCAACGCCAACCTCAAGTCCTTCGTGAACACCTCGGGCGGCACATGGCGCTGGAAACCGGTCGGTAATACCACGCTGGGCATTCCGACGTCGGTATTGCGCCAGTTTCAGCGCGCGGCACTGATCCGCGATACCTTCTTCCGGGGTGGCGGAGCCATGCCTTCGGTGGGTTTCGGTCTCAAACCGATTTATCTGGACGCCAACGTTCGGACCTTCAAGCTGGATCTCCAAGGCCAGAAATTCCAGTACCGGCA
The DNA here is from genome assembly GCA_030618475.1 of Gammaproteobacteria bacterium. Taxonomy (GTDB): domain Bacteria; phylum Pseudomonadota; class Gammaproteobacteria; order DSM-19610; family DSM-19610; genus Thiogranum. The sequence goes on from JAUXDG010000007.1 coordinate 15,017, forward strand.
TGGACCGACGCGCGTGCAGCGTGCCCAGTGGCCCGGGCCCGACAGTACTGGCCAAGTGCGCTTTGTGTTCGAGGATGGCAGCGGTATGCGCCTGTCGTCATCGAAGGAAGGACCATGGGCCTGGTTCCGTATTCTCGACAACGCTGATCTTAACGCGACTGCTTCGGATCGCCTGGTTGCCACATTCAAGTCGGCGGGGCGCAAGTCCAGCTGGGAGATTCGTGCCGACAGCGTGGTGAATCCGTTCATGATGGAGCAGCTTGCGAAGTTCCGCTGTCCGGGGAGTTTGTAGCAGTGGCCGAGACCGGTTTGCCGGGTTTCTACGGCAAGTTTCCTGAACTTGGAGATTTCGTCAACCGGCGCATGCCGCGCAGCTTCCTGGATCACTGGGACGAATGGTTGCAGAACGCCATCGCCACCAGTCGCCAGCAACTGGGCGAGGATTGGCTGAATCTGTATCTCAGCAGCCCGGTCTGGCGTTTCGTCGTATCCCGTGGTCTGTGTGGCGAGCAGCCCTGGTGTGGCCTGCTGATGCCGAGTGTGGACCGGGTGGGGCGTTATTTTCCGCTGACCATCGCAGCCCCTCTGCCGTTGGACGCGAATCTGATGCAGGTTGCGCTGGACGGCAGCGGCTGGTTCGACGCGGCGGAACGTGTGATCCTGGGTGCGCTCGACGAACAGAGTTTCAATCTCGACGATTTCGATCACCAGGTCGCGTCGCTGGGCGAACTGGCGCACCTGGCGCATGCGGGCGCCGCTTCTACACAGGCGGGCTTCGGTTCTGCATGGCAGATTCCATTGGACGGGGAAGCGCGCCTCAGTACCGCCATGCCCGGGGTCATGCACCAGCTCATCCTGCAGCGGCTCGGTGCCTACAGCCTGTGGTGGGGCAGTGGCTCGGAGCATGTTTCGCCCAGTATGCTTATTTCTGCGGGTATGCCGCCGGCACCGGATTTCGTCGCCATGTTGAGCGGCGACTGGACACAGAGTACATGGGAACAATGGCCGTTGCCGGTGCCCGGTGCCGTGTTGCCGGAGGAAGACCTGGTCCTGGGAAAGCCTGGCAAGTGACAAACGAGGACGCCTTTCAGTGGTCCTCGGCCGGCATCAGTGTTGTCGGCAAGATACGCACCATCAATGAAGACGCCTTTGCCGACCTGCCCGACACTGGTCTGTGGGTGGTGGCCGACGGCATGGGTGGACATGACGCCGGCGATTTCGCCAGCCAGGCCATCGTAGAAAGCCTGAAGCAGATCGGGCCGCAGCGGCGCCTGAGCGCCTTTATCGACGAGGTCGAGGATCGCCTGCTGCGAGTCAACCAGGCACTGGTCGAGGAGGCGGATAAGCGCGAGGAACCCACCACTATTGGCAGTACGGTAGTGGCGATACTCGCAGTACAGAATTATTGTGCCTGCCTTTGGGCGGGTGACAGCCGCGCCTACCGGTTGCGCGATGGTCTGATGCAACCCGTGTCGCAGGATCACAGCCAGGTCGAGGAAATGATCGAGCAGGGCCTGCTGCTGCGTGAGGACGCCGAATCGCATCCGGCAGCCAATGTCATCACCCGCGCCGTGGGTGCCGCCGAAGAATTGTTCGTCGACGTCAAACTGGTGGAGCTGCAGGACGGTGATCGATTCCTGCTGTGCAGCGACGGCCTGTACAAGGAAGTCAGCGAGCCGGAGATCGCGCAACATATGCAACGCGGCAGTTGCCAGGATATCTGCAACGATCTGGTCGCGCTCGCGCTGGAACGCGGTTCACGGGACAACGTCACGGTAGTGGCGATCGATTTCAACAAGGTAAAATAAAGATATTCCTCACGACGGCAAACCCGATCGGAGTAAAGGGTTCCGCCTGATCAGAGATCTCAAGCTGGGTGGCTGATGCAGACACTAATAGACAGAACACTTCGCGAGCTGTCGCGCGAGTATTTTAACGGACATGTGAGTATTGAAGATTACCGCGACAAACGCCGGCGGTTGGTTGACCAGGTGACCGGGATCAATGCGGATACCGAAGCGGTGGTTGATTCAATAACTGAAGTTGAAGATACTGCGCCAATGGGTGAAGTGCCACCTCAGGCGACAGTCCATAAGACCGTTAGCGACCACAGGCGCTTCCCGTTGCCGGTGATTCTATTGCTGGTGGCTGGCGGTTTGAGCGCGGCGCTCTGGTTCGTATTTTCAACTGTCGATTAGGCCGGTGGTCACTGTTCTCGAAAGACCTCAGCCTGTTCAGTGTGGTCGAACCGGACATCCGGCTGCCCAAGGATCAGACGGCGAACAGAGTGATTTTCAGAAACACGCGATGGCGCTGGTGCAGCAGGATGGACTTGCGTTATTCTACTGTCACTGAGCAACTTCGGACGGCTGGTTGGTCTATACTCTGGATCAGAAGTTTATTAAACGAGTGACCGGACGATTCAGGCTGCGAGGATACGGTTATTACAATAAGCCTAAAACGGAATAACAACTCAGAATGAGCGTAATTGACATCAATGCCCTGTTGAGTGAAGTGTCAGCCGAGTCTCCCTGCGGTGAAGATCTGGAATATGATCCTGCGTATGGCGAACTGGAACGCAACGCTCAAGGTACGCCTGAACAGACTATTGGCGATTCCGTCGTTGGTGGCGAGCCACCTGATTGGCGCGCGGTTCGCGACCAGGCAACGGAATTGTTGCGGCGTAGCAAGGATCTGCGTATCGTCGTGTATCTGCTGCGGGCACTTGCGCGCACTGACGGTATGAACGGTCTGAGTGATGGATTGGCGCTGATCCGCGGACTGCTGGAGCGTTACTGGGATGATGTGCATCCGCAGCTGGATCCAGAGGACAACAACGATCCCACCCTCCGGGTCAATATCATTACAACCCTGTGTGATAGGGATGCGCTAGTGAACAACGTGCGTGAGGCTCCGCTATCCAATTCACGGGCGCTCGGGCGTTTTGGTCTGTACGATATATTAGTTGCCAATGGAGCGGTGTCGGCGCCCGAAGGCGAAGCAGAGTCGGTGCCTAACATGGCAACGATCGATGCGGCCTTCATGGACACTGAGTTGGAGGAGTTACAGGCTACCTCTGATGCCGTTACACGCTCTAATGGTGACCTCGCCGCTATTGATGGCATATTGATGGAAAAGGTGGGCAGTGCGCAGGCGCCCGATCTTAGTGCATTGTCTTCGTTGCTGAAGGAAGTGCAGGTCGTACTGAATGATCAACTTGCTCGACGTGGTGCAGGCAATGCAACGTTGGCGGGAGACGGCGCCGGAGAAGCGGGCACACAAGGTATAGCCGCTGCACGCTCGGTGAGCGGGGAAATAACCACTCGCGAGGACGCTATTCGCATGATGGACAAAATCAGTGATTACTTTCAGCGTAATGAACCATCCAGTCCGGTACCTCTGCTGATGCAGCGCGCTAAGCGTCTGGTATCGAAGAACTTCATGGATATACTGCGTGATATGGCCCCCGACGGCGTACCGCAGGCGGAAAACATCGGTGGTATTCATGACGAGTAATTTCACGGCAACCGCAGGTTCCAGTCAGAGTTTGTGAGGAGGAAATAAGATATGGCAAAACAAAGCAGTCAGAAATTCATAGCAAGGAATCGGGCTCCGCGCGTACAGATCGAGTATGACGTTGAACTGTACGGTGCAGAGAAAAAAGTTCAGTTGCCTTTCGTGATGGGCGTGATGTCCGATTTGTCGGGTAAGCCGTCCGAGCCGTTGCCGCCAGTTGCAGATCGCAAGGCACTGGAAATTGATGTCGATAACTTCGACGAGCGTCTCAAGGCCATGAAGCCTCGTGTGGCCTTCCAGGTACCGAATACCCTGACGGGTGAAGGCAATCTGAGCGTAGATATTTCTTTCGACAGCATGGATGACTTTTCGCCGGCGGCCGTTGCGCGGAAGGTTGATTCGCTGAACAAGTTGTTAGAGGCGCGCACCCAGTTGTCTAACCTGATTACCTATATGGATGGTAAGACAGGTGCTGAGGAGTTGATCGGTAAAATCATGAATGACCCTGCGTTACTGCAATCACTGGCCTCGGCACCGAAGCCGGGTGGTGGTGAGGGTTCATCGGAAAGTGGCGAGGAGGGTTAACTAAAATGGCTGACGCACAAACAGACGCCGAGGGACAAGCCGAGGGCGCAACAACCATAGAAACTGGCGATTTCGCTTCGCTGTTGACCAAGGAATTCAAACCCAAATCGGATCGATCAAAAGAAGCGGTCGAAAATGCGGTACAGACGCTTGCAGAGCAAGTGCTGCAGGACAGCACGGTCATTTCTGATGACGTTATCGGTTCCATCGAAGCTATCATTGCGGAGATCGACCAGAAACTCACCGAACAGGTGAATGCGATCATGCACCACGAGGATTTCCAGAAACTGGAAAGTGCCTGGCGTGGTCTCCATTACCTTGTCAACAATACCGAATCCGACGAGATGCTGAAGATCCGGGTGATGAATATCTCCAAGAAAGACCTCGGCAAGACCCTGAAAAAATTCAAGGGTACAGCCTGGGACCAGAGTCCGATCTTCAAGAAAATGTACGAGGAAGAGTATGGTCAGTTTGGTGGCGAGCCTTATGGCTGCCTGATTGGCGACTATTATTTCGACCACAGTCCGCCGGATGTTGAACTGCTGGGTGAGATGGCACAGGTCGCTGCCGCTTCACATGCGCCATTCATTTCAGCGGTCAACCCGACGCTCATGCAGATGGATTCCTGGCAAGAGCTCAGTAATCCACGTGATCTGACCAAGATCTTCCAGACCCCGGAATACGCTGCCTGGCGTTCCTTGCGTGAGGCCGATGACTCGCGCTATATCGGGCTGGCCATGCCGCGTTTCTTGGCACGTCAACCCTATGGCGCCAAGTCAGACCCGGTGGAGGAGTTTGATTTCGAGGAAGATACGGAAGGGGCTGATTCAAACAAATATTGCTGGGCCAATTCCGCCTTTGCCATGGCGACCAATATTAATCGTTCCTTCAAGGAATATGGCTGGTGTTCACGGATCCGTGGTATTGAGTCGGGCGGTGCAGTGGAAGGTCTCCCGACCCATACGTTCCCCACTGACGACGGTGGTGTGGACATGAAATGTCCCACCGAAATTGCTATCAGTGACCGCCGTGAAGCTGAACTTGCAAGTAACGGTTTCATGCCGCTGGTGCACAAGAAAAACTCTGATTTTGCGGCCTTCATTGGCGCACAGTCATTGCAGAAACCGGCGGAATATGATGACCCGGATGCGACCGCAAATGCGAATCTGGCGGCGCGTCTGCCCTATCTGTTCGCAAGCTGTCGTTTTGCGCACTATCTGAAATGCATCGTGCGTGACAAGGTGGGTTCGTTCAAAGAACGTGCCGATATGGAGACATGGTTGAATAACTGGATTGGCCAGTATGTGGAGAACAATCCGGCTACAGCGACAGATGCCGACAAGGCGCGCAAACCGCTCGCTGGTGCCGAAGTTGTTGTGGAAGAAGTGGAAGGAAATCCGGGTTATTACTCTTCCAAATTCTTCCTGCGTCCACACTACCAGTTGGAAGGGCTTACCGTCTCCATGCGGCTGGTCTCCAAACTGCCGTCAGGCAAAGGCGCCTGATCGAATTGCAGTCAGCTTTAGACGATCAGAGCTGACTGGTAGTACTCGTTGGACAAACTTCATTACGTACATTGACATTTAAGGAGCAGGAATATGATTCTTTTGAATTTCGCAACGCAGATCAAAGGTGATAGCAAGGTCTCAGCTCACGAAGACTGGATCACTTGTGACAGTTTGCAGTTAGGTGTGGGGCGCTCCATTTCAACCAGCGGTGGTAGTGTGAGCCGGGATACCAGCAATCCAAGTTTCTCGGAAGTTACCATCTCAAAATCCACCGACATCGCGTCTTCGGATCTGTTTTTCCAGGCCACGAGCGGAAAAAGCCTCGGCAAAGCCGAAATCCATCTCGTTCAGACGGGTGGAACAGACGTGAAAAATCAGGTTTTTATGCAGATTGAGCTTGAAGAAGCGCTTATCAGTAGCTATTCGATGTCAAGCGGTGGCGATCGGCCGAGCGAGAGTTTCTCGATCAACTTCACCAAAATTTCATATCAGTATGATGACTTCTCGGGTGCCAAGAAGACTACCGGAACGCCGAAGAAATATGACTTGATGGCGAACGCGTCTTACTAGGAGACGATAGCCGGGTTTGTTTGAGGGCTGTCGCAGCCGAAGGGGAGTGTATGAGCGCAGAAGATCTGTTGCGGGAAGAGAAGCTGGACGAGGCTCTGGCCGACCTGCAGAACCAGGTGCGCAGCGATCCTTCAAACGCGAGTCTGAGGGTGTTCCTGTTCCAGCTGCTGTCAGTCATGGGGCAGTGGGAGCGGGCGCTCACCCAACTGAATGTTGCCGGTGAACTGGATGCCGCCAATCTGGCTATGGTGCAGACCTACCGGGAGGTCTTGCAGTGTGAAAGCTTGCGCAGCACAGTCTTCGCTGGCAAGCGTTCGCCGTTGATTTTCGGCGATCCGGAAAAGTGGATGGCACTGGCCATTGAAGCCTTGAACCTGACAGCCTGTGGTGAATTCGGCAAAGCGCAGGTAATGCGGAGCGAAGCCTTTGAGATGGCGCCAGTGACGTCAGGCAGTATAGACGGTGAGGCATTTGAGTGGATCGCTGATGCGGACAGCCGTATGGGGCCTATGCTGGAAGCTGTTATCAACGGTCGCTACTACTGGGTGCCATTTCACCGTATTGCGGCCATCAAATTCGAGGCGCCCGAAGACCTGCGTGATGTGGTCTGGACACCGGCCTGGTTTACATGGGCTAACGGTGGTCAGACAGTGGGCCTGATTCCAACGCGTTATGCGGGTTCCGAAAGCAGTGATGACACCCGGGTGCAGATGGCGCGCAAGACTGATTGGGTGGCGTGTGATGCGGATACCTGGCTGGGTCTGGGGCAACGCGTGCTTGCCACTGACGCGAATGAGTATTCTTTGATGGATGTTCGTGAAATCAGCTTAAATACAGAAGAATTAGTCGGCGAGGACGAGGAAAGGAGTTCGGGGTCTACTGATGACTGAGTTGGGCCAGGAGGAACGCCTGCAACCGTCATTACTGGACAGGTTGCGGGATGACGAACCGGGTAAAACGCAGGAATCACGGGACAAGCGCATACTTTCGGTGAGCAAGCTCCGGGAATCCCTGAAGCGGGACCTGGCCTGGCTAATGAATGCCGGTAATCTTTCTGATGTTCAGGACCTTTCGGAATATCCGCTGGTCGAGGCGTCGGTGTTGAACTATGGCATGCCCGATCTTACCGGGATCACAGCTTCCGGTGCCGATGTTACGGCAATTGAACGCCGCTTGCGCCAGGCCATCCAGACTTATGAGCCCAGGATAGTAAAGAACTCGCTGCGTGTGAATGCAGTGATCGGTGACGAAATGACACCTAATGCCATCGTATTTGAGATCAAATGTGATATGTGGTCGGAACCTGTTCCTGAACGTCTGTATCTGAAAACCGAGATTGATCTTGAAAGCGGCGGTGTACATATTGCGGATAGCAGTGGCCGCTGAGAACTATGGATCCCCTGCTGCTTAAATATTACAACCGGGAACTTCAGTACATCCGTGAGATGGGCGGGGAGTTTGCCAAAGAGTTCCCGAAAATCGCTGGCAGGTTGGGGTTGGACAGCATCGCTTGCGCCGACCCGTATGTAGAACGCCTGCTGGAGGGGTTTGGTTTCCTGGCCGCGCGTGTTCAGCTGAGTATCGACGCCAAGTTTCCGCGTTTTACACAGCACATGCTGGATATTGTCTATCCCCATTACCTGACACCCACACCCTCTATGGCTGTGGTTCATTTCCAGCCGGACCTCGCGGATGGTTCATTGGCGGAAGGCGTCCCTGTTCCCCGGGACACGTCATTGCGCAGCATTCTGGGTAAAGGCGAGCAGACGTCCTGTGAGTATCGTACTGCGCACCCTGTTACCTTGTGGCCACTTGAACTTGCCGAGGCAGAGTATTTCTCTAACATGGGAACGGTTTCGGGCGAGCGTCTTCCAGCAGGTTGCAAGCCGAAAGCCGGACTGCGTTTCAGGCTGAAAACCACGGCGGGCCTGAAGTTCAATGAACTGTCACTGGACAGGCTACCGGTATTTTTGCGTGGGCATGGTGAGCAGCCCATGCGCCTGTATGAGCAATTACTCGGGAATGCTTGTGCCTTGCTGTTGCGTCCCGTTGAGCGCCCGGCGCCCTGGAGCCTGGTGTTGCCGGCCAGGAATATTAGCGAATTCGGTTTCTGTGACGATCAGGCCTTGTTGGCGCACGGGCCACGGTCGTTCAGCGGTTACCGTCTGTTACAGGAGTATTTCAGTTTCCCTGATCGCTTCATGTTTGTTGAATTTAGCGGTTTGCAGGAGGCATTGCAGCGATGTCGGGGATCAGAGCTGGAACTGATTGTCTTGTTCGATAAATATAATTCCGATCTCGAGAATTCGGTCAGTGTTTCTGATTTCGCGCTATTCTCGGCACCGGCAATCAATCTCTTTCCGAAACGTGCGGACCGGATACATCTTTCCAGTTCGACGACTGAGTATCATGTTGTGCCTGACCGGACCCGTCCGCTTGATTTCGAGGTCTACCAGGTCAACAGTGTAGTCGGGCATGGCACCAGCGCTGAGGACGAGCAGGAATTCCTGCCGTTCTATGCATCTCAGGATTTAACCCATCACCCGGAACAAATGGCATTTCATTCGCTGCGACGCGAACGCCGGGTGTTGTCATCGGGCCAGCGCCGGCGTGGTCCCCGTAGCAGCTATATTGGCAGTGAGTCCTTTATTTCGCTGGTCGATGCCACGGAGGCGCCGTATTCGAGTGAACTCAAACAGCTTGCTGTGAGTACCCTGTGCACCAATCGGGATCTTCCGTTGCAGATGCCGGTAGGCAAGGGACAATCGGACTTCACGCTGGAGATCAGCGCGCCGGTACAGAGCGTGCGCTGCCTGAAGGGACCGACACGCCCCAGGCCGTCGCTGGCGCACGCGCAGGGCGAAATGGCCTGGCGTCTGATTAATCATTTGTCACTGAATTATCTGTCACTCATGGACGACGATGAGCGCCAGGGCGCAGCAGTATTACGTGATTTGCTGTCACTTTACGGTGAACTCAGCGAAGCAACCATAAAAAAACAGATTGAAGGAGTGAAGTCGGTACAGTCAGCGCAGGTCACACGGCGTATTCCTGTGCCGGGCCCCATTGCATTTGGACGCGGACTGGAAATTACAGTGACGCTGGATGAGACCTCCTTTGAAGGACAAGGGGTATTTTTGTTGGGCTCGGTGCTGGAAAAATTCTTTGCACGGTATGTATCGATAAATTCTTTTACCGAAACGGTGATAAAGACAGTTGATCGTGGCGAGGTGATGCGATGGCCGGTGAGGACCGGACAGCGCCCAGTGCTGTAAGCCTGTATCGCAGGCTGCAGCAGGAACCGTATAAATACGGTTTCTTTCATGCGTTGCGGCAGATTGAATGCAGCTTCCCGGACAAGGCGCGCATCGGTTCCTCGATCAAGCCGGTGGAGGATCCGGTTCGTTTTGCGCAGGAGCCGTCCATGGCGTTCGCGCCTTCGACCCTGTCGTCGTTCAGGATGTCGAAAGCCGGTTTTCCACCGCGGCTGACCGTCCTGTTCTTTGGTCTGTTTGGCCCCAATGGTCCGTTGCCATTGCATCTGACGGAGTATGCGCGGGATCGTCTGCGTAATGCCGATGATCCAACTTTTGCGCGTTTCGCGGATATGTTTCATCACCGCATGTTGTCGCTGTTTTACCGGTCGTGGGCGGAAACCCAGCCGACCGTCAGTCTGGACAGGCCGAAGGCTGATTACTTCTCCGAAAAGGTAGGTTCGCTGATCGGGATCGGTATTCCGTCGATGCGCAATCGCGATGCCATGCCGGATTTCGCCAAACTGCACTTTGCCGGGCATATGTCTGCGCAGACGCGCAACGCAGACGGCTTGCTGGCGGTGCTGAGTCGTTACTTCAGTGTGCCGGTCAGACTGCAACAGTTTGTCGGTGAATGGCTTGATATGCCAGAGCGATCACAGATGCGTCTGGGTGAGTCACCACTGACAGGAATGCTGGGACAAAACACAACGTTGGGGAGCCGGGCCTGGGAATGTCAGCAGAAGTTCCGCTTGTCATTCGGACCGCTGGACATGGAGGACTATCAGCGCCTGTTACCGGGTGGTACAAGTCTCACGGCGCTGATCGCCATTGTTCGCAATTATGTGGGTGACGAGTTTGACTGGGATGCGCATCTGATACTGAAAAAGGAATGTGTCAGGCCGGCTAAACTGGGTGAGTTCGGTCAGTTGGGATGGACCTGCTGGATGACGGAGCAGCTGCCGGATCATGACCTGGGCGAGCTGTATCTGAATCCCATGCAGGAAGTGATTTAGCGATGCCCGGCGCCGGGGCTGGAATACAAAAATACAAGAATACAAGCTTAAAATAATTCAGGAGATTGGGTATGTCGGAAATCAGTCGTGTAGCGCTGTTCGGAAAACTGAACAAAGTCGCTTACAAAGCGATAGAAAGCGCCACCGTGTTTTGCAAGATGCGCGGTAATCCCTACGTAGAACTGGTCCACTGGATACACCAGATACTCCAGTTACAGGACTCCGATCTGCACCGAATCATTAAGCAGTTTGATATAAATCCAGCCACCCTGGTCAGGGACATGACCGAGGCGCTGGATAGTCTGCCGCGCGGATCCTCCTCGATTTCCGATCTGTCGGCACATGTGGAAGAGGCTGTGGAGCGGGGCTGGGTATTCGGCAGCCTGCTGTTCGGAGAATCACAGGTGCGAACCGGGCACCTGGTGGTAGGCATCATGAAGACCCGTTCACTGCGTAACGGGCTAATAGATATTTCGAAGGAGTTTGAGAAGATCAAGTATGACACGCTGACGGATCGCTTTACTGAAGTGGTCAGCGGTTCACCGGAAAATAATTTGCGCGCGACAGACGGATTTCAGGCCGGTGGTGGTGCTGTACCGGGCGAAGCCAGTGGTGCCATGCCGCCTGCGCAGATGGGCAAGCAGGAAGCGTTGCATCAGTTTACCGTCGACCTGACCGAGCAGGCGCGAAGCGGGAAGATGGATCCCATTGTCGGTCGTGATGAAGAGATCCGCCAGATTATCGATATTCTCATGCGGAGGCGACAGAACAACCCGATGCTGACAGGTGAGGCCGGGGTGGGCAAGACAGCCGTGGTTGAAGGGTTTGCGCAACGTATCGCCAGCGGTGATGTGCCCCCGCCACTGAAAGACGTTACGCTGCGTTCGCTGGATGTCGGTCTGTTACAGGCGGGCGCCAGTATGAAAGGCGAATTTGAGAACCGGCTCAAACAGGTAATCGAGGAAGTTCAATCCTCAGAAAAGCCCATCATCATGTTCATCGATGAGGCACACACCCTGGTTGGTGCTGGCGGAGCTGCGGGTACCGGTGACGCTGCCAACTTGCTCAAGCCGGCTCTGGCGCGCGGTACCCTGCGCACTGTGGCAGCTACAACCTGGGCTGAGTACAAAAAGCATATTGAAAAGGATCCGGCGTTGACACGACGCTTCCAGGTCGTTCAGGTTCTCGAGCCCAGTGAGGAAAAGGCGATACTGATGATGCGCAGCGTAGCCAACGTCATGGAGAAACACCACAAGGTCCAATTGCTCGACGAGGCGCTGGAGGCTTCGGTCAGACTGTCTCATCGCTATATTCCCGCCCGCCAGTTACCGGACAAATCCGTCAGTCTGCTGGATACCGCCTGTGCTCGCGTTGCCATCAGCCAGCATGCGGTCCCTGCCGAGGTTGAAGATAGTCGTCGCCGTATCGAGGCGCTGGATACCGAGCTGGAAATTATCGGTCGTGAACAGGCTGTTGGTGTCGATATCGAAGAGCGGGAAACGAAGGCCAGAGAAGAGTTGGAGACCGAAAATAAACGGCTCGAAGAACTCAACGGGCGCTGGGATGCGGAAAAAGAGCTGGTTGGCCAGATCCTTGAGCTGCGTGCCAGCCTGCGTGGCCAGATAGGCAAGGTCGAGGGCACGGACAGCGAGCTTGAAAAAACAGCCGATGAAGTGGCGGAAGCCGGTAACACAGCAGAACCGGATGCGGACAGGGATGCGCAGCTGAAGCAACTTAAGGAACTACAGGCCAAATTGCACGAGTTACAGGGTGAGCATCCGCTGATCCTTTCATCGGTGGACGAACAGGCTATCGGTTCAGTTGTCCAGGACTGGACCGGTATTCCGGTTGGTCGCATGGTACGTAATGAAATCGAGACTATACTCAACCTGGCGGATCTCATCGAGCAACGCATTATCGGTCAGCGCCATGCGCTGGATATGATCGCCAAGCGTATCCAGACTTCACGCGCCAGCCTGGACAACCCCAACAAACCGATCGGCGTATTTATGCTGGCGGGCACTTCGGGCGTGGGCAA
>JAUXDG010000100.1 GCA_030618475.1 Gammaproteobacteria bacterium
ACCACACTGGAACTCATGGGCCGCTTTGGCACCCGTATCGAGCTCAGTGAAAACATGGACCTGGTCGCGGATAATTCCAGCATCACCGAACTGCGTGCACCCTATGATCTGGTCAAAACCATGCGTGCCTCGATACTGGTGCTCGGCCCCCTGCTGGCGCGCTTCGGTGAAGCTGAAGTCTCACTGCCCGGTGGCTGCGCCATCGGTTCACGCCCGGTCAACCTGCATATCCAGGGCCTGAAGGCGATGGGTGCCGAGATCGAGATCGAAGACGGCTACATCAAGGCCAGGGCCAGCCGCCTGAAGGGCACACGGTTTTTCTTCGACCTGGTCTCTGTTACCGGAACCGAAAACCTGATGATGGCCGCCTGCCTGGCGGACGGCACGACGGTCCTTGAAAATGCCGCCCGCGAACCGGAGATCATTGACCTGGCCGATTGCCTTACCGCCATGGGAGCGAAAATCGCTGGTGCCGGCACAGACACCATCACCATCGAAGGCGTCAGACAACTGCACGGTGGCAGCCATACGATTATTCCCGACCGTATCGAAACCGGCACCTTCATGGTCGCCGCCGCAGCCACTGGCGGCAAGGTACGGCTGAGAAATACCGACCCGGCCTACCTTGATGCCATGCTGGAAAAACTGCGTGAATCGGGCGCCGAAATCAGCACAGCAGAGGGCTGCCTGACGCTGGACATGCGTGGCAGGCGTCCGCAAGCCATCAATCTCACCACCGCGCCTTACCCGGCTTTCCCGACTGACATGCAAGCCCAGTTCGTTGCCTTGAATGCCACTGCAACAGGCACGGCAACGGTAAAGGAAACCATTTTCGAAAACCGTTTCATGCACGTGCAGGAACTGCAACGCATGGGCGCTGACATCGAGCTGCAGGGCAACACCGCTATTGTGCGCGGCGTCAGGAAATTGCACGGCGCACCGGTCATGGCGACCGATCTGCGCGCCTCCGCGTGCCTGGTGATCGCCGGGCTGGCGGCTGAAGGCGAGACTCTGATCGACCGTATCTACCACCTGGACCGTGGTTACGAATGTATCGAGGAAAAACTGGCACAACTCGGCGCCAGAATTCAGCGGGTTCCAGGTCGAAGCCTGGGCAAACAGACCGACGACGAAAACCCCGCCAGGGCGACTGCCTGAATCAGTCGCTGCCTGGAACAGACCTTATTTCTTCCCTATCAGCTCGACAGGATAACCATCCGGATCTTCTATAAAAGCGATGATTGTGGTACCCGCATTCATGGGGCCGGCATCACGGAGAACCTTGCCCCCACGCTTGCTGATGTCCTCTGTCGCTTTGTAGACATCATCGACTTCCAGGGCAATATGACCATAGCCGGTGCCCAACTCATACGCATCGGTATCCCAGTTATAGGTCAGCTCAATCACCGTATTCGCGGATTCATCGCCATAACCGATAAACGCCAGGGTGAATCTGCCATCCGGGTAATCCTTCTGCCTGAGCAGTTTCATACCCAGCACTTCGGTGTAAAACCTGATGGAACGGTCGAGGTCACCCACCCGCAGCATGGTGTGCAGAATCCGCATCTTTATCCCTCCTCGCTTAGTACGGCGTGCGGAAGTTAGCCGGCATAAGCTTTCTGGACACGCTATTAATACATCCCTGTACGCTCGACGGCCGCGTCCATGCGGCCGACGGTCCCGAAAGCTTATATCGGCTAACTTCCGCACTCAGTTATAACTATTCTTGCGTGCTGCGATACGCAGACGCAGTGCATTCAACTTGATAAATCCTTCGGCATCCTTCTGATCATAGGCGCCTTCATCCTCCTCAAACGTCGCGATGCGTTCGTCGAACAGGGAATCACTGTCAGACATGCGGCCGACAATAATGACGTTACCCTTGTACAGTTTGACCCTCACCTTGCCATTCACCGTTTGCTGGGAAGCATCGATCATCTGCTGGAGTAACTCACGTTCCGGACTCCACCAGTAGCCGTTATAGACCAGCTCGGCGTAACGTGGCATCAATTCATCTTTGAGATGAGCCACTTCCCGATCCATGGTCAACGACTCCATGGCACGGTGCGCCTTGAGCATAATGGTGCCGGCCGGTGTTTCGTAACAGCCACGTGATTTCATGCCGACGTAACGATTTTCGACAATATCATCACGACCGATGCCATTGTCACCACCCAGTTTATTGAGAATTTCCATGACCTGCCCTGGCGTTACCGTGTTGCCGTCAATAGCCACGATATCGCCTTTTTCATAGCCGAGTTCAACATAGGCGGGCGTATCCGGCGCCTGTTCCGGCGATACCGTCCAGCGCCACATGGCCTCTTCGGGCTCTGCCCAGGGATCCTCCAGGATGCCGCCTTCATAGGAGATATGCAGGGAATTGGCATCCATGGAATAAGGTGACTTCTTGCCTTTGTTGAAATCGACCGGAATGCCGTGTTTCTCCGCATAGGCCATCAAGGTCTCACGCGAACTGAGCTCCCACTCGCGCCAGGGTGCAATGATTTTTACATCCGGTTTTAACGCATAGGCACCAAGCTCGAAACGAACCTGGTCATTACCCTTGCCCGTAGCACCATGAGAAATGGCATCGGCACCGGTTTCGTTGGCAATTTCCACCAGGCGTTTAGCGATCAGTGGGCGCGCAATAGAAGTACCCAGCAGGTACTCTCCTTCATAAACCGCGTTGGCCCTGAACATGGGGAAGACGTAGTCACGGGCGAACTCCTCGCGCAGATCCTCGATGTAGATTTCCTTGACCCCCATTGCCTCAGCCTTGGTACGAGCCGGCTCCACTTCCTCGCTCTGACCGATATCGGCAGTGTAAGTGACGACTTCGCAGCCATAGGTGTCTTCCAGCCATTTGAGGATGATGGAAGTATCCAGGCCGCCTGAGTAGGCGAGGACGACTTTGTTTACTTTGCTCATGGCGTTGCTACCTTCATGGAAATCAATTTGCTGGGACAATTCTCTAGGAGCGAATCAGAACCCGACTTTTACCCTGCCGGATACAGACCACCCTGCGCTGGTCCTGGAAAACTCAGCCTGCCAAGCCACCTGTCTTTCTCTTCCTGCCAGCGGCGCAAGAATCAAGCCCATCGCCTGCCACATCACGTCAAGAGGCAGTGACCGTCTAAAATCCATCCGTCAGGCGCAGCCGAGCATCGCAGACGTTTTGCGATAGAGCGAGCGTCTGTCTGAGCAGGTCGCGCTTTTTGCGACCTGCGAGTTCAGCGAGCGCGCAAAACGTCGAGAAGCGCAGGGCACCCGCGCAGCGGGCAAGCCGTTGGATGGATTTTAGACGGTCACTGCCTCTTGCACTGCAATCAAACTGTATAAGTCACTTCGCCTTCACCCTGGCGCTGCGCCGCAAGCGCGCAGACAAACGTCTTGCCAGCTCGCCAAACAGTTCGGTTTGCGTCGGATGCGGATGAATCGCCTGCCCCACCTGTTCCAATGTCATATTGCCCGACACCATCATCACCGCCTCACCGATCAGGGTATCAGCATGATCCGCCAGCAGGTGCACACCGATAATGCGCTGCGTCTTCTTGTCAGCGACGATCTTGATCATGCCGTGCTGTTCGTTGTTGATCATGGCCTTGGCATCGATATTCATCGGCACCTTGACCTCAGCGGCATCGACACCGCCGGCCCTGGCCTGCTCCAGTGACAAACCGACAAAGGCGGCTTCCGGACGCGTGAAGATAACACCGCAGTCCTTGTCCTGTTCGTATTTCATATCCTCGCCGAGGATAGTAGCCGCAGCGACGCGACCTTGTTGTGCAGCCGTATGCGCCAGCATCAAACCGCCGATGACATCACCGATGGCGAAAATATGCGCAACATTGGTACGGCAGCGAGCGTCGGCTTTTATGGCACTGTTTTCACTCACCACACCCGCCTTGTCGAGATCCAGGCCATCCAGTACCGGCCGTTTGCCGGTACCCATAATGACATGCTCAACCTTGATGGTATGCGCCTTGCCGTCCGAGTCCTTGTACGTGACGCTGACGGCACCGGCGCCGCCGGATATCCTGTCTATCTGTACCGACGTGTGCACGGTCAGACGCGGATCATCATTCAGTACCGCGGTGAGCTGTTTGGCGATTTCAGGTTCAACTTCGGCCAGAATACGGTCCTGCGCCTCCAACAGGGTGACCTGTGCGCCGAAGTCCTGGAAGATCTGCGCCATTTCCAGACCAATCGCACCACCACCGATAACCACCAGCTTCTTCGGCAGCTTGTCCAGCATCCAGACCGTATCCGACGTCAGCACCCCGCCACCCTCGCCCAGACCTTCGATGGCACCGGGAATCGGCGGTACGAAAGGCGGCGCGCCGGTGGCAATGACAGCGCAACCGAAACTGACGTTTTCGCCCTGCGGCTGATCGGCGACTTGTGCCCGGGTGTGCGGGTCGTCGTTGTTGCCCGAGGTATCGATAAACAGCGTGTGCCCATCCACAAAACGAGCGAAGCCCTGGATATACTTAATCTTGACACCCTTGTCTGTCTTGAGCGCCATGTCACCGCGTGTTTCGAGAATTTTGCGGCGGGTGGCTTCGAGCTTGTCCCAATCCAGTCGGGACTCGCCTGAGCTGATACCCAGATGATCGTCGTCAAGACGGTCACGAATACGGTCGGCCGCGGCCCGCCAGGCCTTGGATGGGATGCAGCCGCGCCACAGGCATTCACCGCCCGGCAACGGCGCGTCATTCACCAGAGCGACTTTCATTCCATGACCGGCCAGATCACGCGCGCAGTCCTCACCACCCGGACCGCCACCAACCACAACCACATCGTAGTCCCACTCACCTTCCGGTATCGCCGGGCCACTTGGCCCCATCCAGGCCTGCGGCTGCTCGATAAGCGTTTTCAGGCTCTTGAGGTACATGGCCACATCGGCACCATTGACCACGCGGTGATCCGCGGTAATGGTGAACGGGCTGCCCTGCTCGGTGTCGGCGGAGATGGCCAGAATTGCAGCGATGCCAGGTGTCGCAATGGCATCAAAGTGACTGACACCGAACATACCCATGTTGGAAATCTGGAACGTGGAACCGGTGTACTCATCCGGTTTCAGACGGCGCTTGCGCGCGCGTTCAAGCAGATCTTTCCAGTCCCTGTTCAGTTCCCCAAGCTCGCGGTTTTCACAAGCGCGCAGCACCGGCACCACCAGTCCGCCACCGTCGGCAGCGACTGCCATACCGATATCGACACTGCTGCGTTCCACCAGCTTGTCCCGCGGCTGGTAACACCAGTTCATATTGGGAAATTCCTGCATCGCCAGTGCACAGGCTTTGGCGATGGTCACCGTGACTGAAGCACCCTGTGCCTTGGACGCCCTGATCAAACCACCCAGTCTGATGCTGGTCGTGACCCGGAAAGTCGGCATGCTCAACGAGTCGGTCATGGCATCGCTGATCGCTTTTTCCAGTTTGCTCATGGGGCGGCCATCGCCCGGCACATCGACCTGCGGGAAGCCCGCAGCAGCGGCAAGCCCGCCGGCTGGCTGAGCGCCCTGTACATCAGCGGCAATAATCACACCACCTGGGCCGGTACCGCTGACAGTGTTCAGATCGATGCCGCGTTGAGTGGCGATACCGCGCGCATAAGGCGTTGCACCCCGACCCTGTGGTCGTGGCGCCGGTGTTCCTCCGGATACCGAAACTGATGGTATTAAAGCGGCGGGCACAGCAGGCGTCTCCGCCACTGCCACCGCACTTGACGCTTCGGCAAGCCTGGCATGCGGTGCCGCTTCTTCGTCGATCACCTGGTCCTTGCTGTCGACCAGGTAGGCCATCGCGCCCCCCACCGGCACCGTAGCGTCCACCGCGGCCACCGGACCCGACAGATAACCCTCACGAAATACCTCGACATCCATAATGGCCTTGTCGGTTTCCACCGTGGCCACCACCGTGCCGCGTTTTATTTTAGCGCCGACAGCCTTTTCCCAGCTCACCACTACACCCTCGGTCATGGTGTCGGACAGCTGTGGCATGGTAATGGTATAAGTCGCAGCCTCGGGGCCAGAAGCGGTTTCAGGCGCAAACGCCTGTTGCGATGCCGCAGCAACGCCCGGCTGTGAGGAATCCGCAATCTCACCGCCCGCGAGCGGCGCTGCATCCCCGCCTTTAACATCATCTGCACTGCTCACCAGCAGGGCCAGCGTTTCACCGACAGGCACGGTGCTGTCGACTGCCGCGAGCGGGCCGGATAGATAGCCGTCACGGAATACTTCAACGTCCATGATGGCCTTGTCGGTTTCCACTGTCGCGACAATATCGCCGCGTTCAATTTTGTCGCCGACGGATTTTTCCCAGCTCACCACCACACCTTCGGTCATGGTGTCCGAAAGCTGAGGCATTTTGATTACGTAGGGTTCAGCCATGTATCGTCCCAAACCTGATAGATTACTTTCCAACCACAAAAGACACTAAGAACACAAAGCCAGACATTTATCATGAAACCTTCGCGCCCTTCAAGGTGAATTGCGTAGCAAGAGAGGGCGCCCTGGGGCATGCGGTTAATGCTATTTGCCTAACATCTTGCGGACAGCCATTACCACGTCGTTGGCATTGGGAATAGCCGCCTTTTCCAGCGCGTGGTTATAGGGAATAGGCACATGAACCGCCGAAACGCGTTGCGGCGCCGCATCCAGTTCAAAGAAACATTCTTCATTGATAATCGCCATCACTTCCGCGCCCACGCCAACAGCCGGTTCAGCTTCTTCAACAATCACGGCACGGTGTGTTTTCCGTACCGAAGCTGCAATACCGGCACGGTCCAGCGGGGCCAGGGCATAAAGATCGACGACTTCCGCATCGATAGCAAACTGATTTGCCAGAATATCCGCAGCCTGCATACACCAGTGCACCGAAATATTGTAGCCAAACAGGGTGACATCACGACCTTCCCGGGTGATTTCAGAGCCTTCCAGGGGATGAAAAAACTCTTCGTCCGCCACCTCACCCTTCATGTTGTACATGAGCTCATGTTCGTTGATAAACACGGGATCGTTACAACGCACCGCCGATTTAAGCAGACCATAGGCCTGCTTGGGACTGGAAGGCGTCACCACCCGCAAGCCGGCTATACCCATGAAAATCTTTTCCATGCGCGCAGAATGCTGGGCACCCAACTGGTGTGCCGTGCCGCCTGGCGAACGCACCACAACCGGTGCGGTCAGTTGACCGCCGGACATGTAACGCACTTTAGCCGCCGAATTAAACAGCTGGTCCATTGCCAACCAGGCGAAATTCACCGACATGATTTCGATGATGGGACGCACGCCCAGGAAAGATGCACCGATACCCAGACCCGTGTATCCGTTTTCGGAAATTGGCGTATCGATGACCCGTTCCGCACCGTACTTGTCATACAGGCCCTGCGTCGCCTTGTAGGTCCCACCGGCGACAGCGATATCTTCACCCATGCAGATAACCAGGGGATCATTGGCCATTTCTTCATCGTGGGCGCGACGAATCGCCTCCCAGTACATTATTTCCGCCATCAGCGGCCACCTCCATACACCCAGGGGTCATTCTCGGCAAGGGTGTATTTTTCCAGTTCGTCAACGCGTGGTTGCGGTGAAGACTCGGCGAAAGCAATGATGTCGTCTTCGATCTCATCCAGAATTTCGTTATCCATGGCCTTGTAGTCAGCCTTGCTTATATGACCCGCTTCAATCAGACGGTCACGTAACATGATAATGGGATCACGGTTCGACCACATACGCTCTTCACCCTTGGAACGATAGGCGTTGGAATCGGACATGGAATGCCCCCGATAGCGGTAGGTCATCAGTTCGAGGAAATACGGCCCCTTACCGGAACGAACATGGTTAACCGCTTTTTTGGCGGCCTTGAATACCTTTTCGATATCCTGACCATCTTCCTGCGCCGAGGGAATGTTATAACCGGAAACACGTTTGTACTGATCGATCACTGCGGTGGAGCGATCGATACGGGTACCGATACCGTACAGGTTGTTCTCACACACATAGAGTACCGGCAGTTCCCACAGCCTGGCCATGTTCAGTGACTCGTGGAAGGTACCCTGGTTGTTGGCCGCATCACCCAGGAAACAGATGCAGATTTCATCCCCCCCCTTCATCTTGATGGCTTTGGCGATACCGGCGGCCAGCGGAAACGGGCCGCCGACCAGTGCGTAGCCACCCATAAAACGGTGCCCCACATCGAAAATATGCATCGAGCCACCCCGCCCCCTGGAGGAACCGGTCTCTTTGGCGTACAGCTCGGCCATCACTTTCCTCGGGTCGGCACCACATTTGATGGCGTGAATGTGATCGCGGTAACTGGTGATCACGTAGTCATGACCCGGTTTTGCGGCATCCAGCACACCGTGGGCACAGGCTTCTTCACCCGAATACAGGTGCAGAAATCCACCAATTTTTCGTTCGACGTACGCTTCGTAGCAGCGCTCCTCAAAGCGCCGCGCAAACAACATTTCGCGCAGCAGCCGTTTTTTATCGGCGACGTTCATGAGGCTCCTTGCTGTTCCAGGGACCTGATCCAGGCCCCGTCAATGAATTGAAACTATTGAAATTTATCTGAAAATTCAGCATGCTGCGATGGCATCAACTGCACGTGCAGCGTTGGCAACCGGCCTGCCCGCACAACCCGGCTACCCGTCGACAATCAGGCCCGGTATGATCTTAGTTTTGGCCGATCAGGTCAAGATGAAAAACGCCTGGAATTGCTGTAAAAGCATCGAAAAATCAATGGAAAACGATATGGAACTCACCATTCGTCGCCCCGACGACTGGCATCTGCATGTGCGCGACGGTGAAGCCATGCAATCTGTTGTGCCCCATACGGTACGCCAGTTCGGCCGCGCTATCATCATGCCCAACCTTAAACCAGCGGTG
>JAUXDG010000210.1 GCA_030618475.1 Gammaproteobacteria bacterium
GCGGGCGAACAGTCCGAGGTCAATTACATCAGCCTCAATTACATACTCGAGATCACCGATCTGAATGTTGCTGCCGGCTACGCGAATTGGCAGAAAGCGATCACGGGCCTTGTCATAGAGTCCGTCACGTGAGCATTCGATATCATCGGTTTCAAGCACACCCAGATCACGGAAGAACCAGCGCGGTACGCGAACGGTCACGCCCGGACAGGTGAATTCGGCGAAGTCCCGTACGTACAGTTCGTCAATGACCGTCTTGAAATTCTCAACCACCTGCTTACGGCGGAACGAGCCTTTGGGCGTCAGTTCACCCTTATCAATATCGAAATCGCGATCCAGCATCGCTATGTTGACAACGCGCTCGTAGGGCATCAGTTCCTGGTTTGCCGCAGTGGCGATGTTTTTGAAATACCGTTCACGTTCCTGCTCTTCCGAGGCGGCACTCAGTAGCTGTTCGTCCTGATCTGCGACGATCAGCAGGACGTTATAGTCGCGGGCATCCCCGACAAGAAAGACATTTTTGATGCCGGGGACATCATTGAATTTCTGCTCCACACGCCGCGGGGCAACTGTCTGTCCACGATTGTTCTTGTAGATGTCTTTCAGACGATCGACGATCTCGTATTGTCCATCTTCACTTACCTGGAAGAGGTCCCCTGTTTTCATCCACGGTACTTCGGTTCGTGCATTAAAGGATGCCCCTCCAGGGTCAGTGTCGTTGAGTTGATCCAGGTAGCGCGCCATATACGGCCCGCCGATTTCTAGCTCACCCTGTTCTGTCAGGCGGGTGGCCATGCCTGGCAGGGGTATACCAACGGAGTTGTCGCGGTATCTGCCTGGTGGTGTCATGGTGATACCGCCGGTTGCTTCCGTCATTCCGAATCCACAACACAGCGCGACATGGTTGCGGTGAAAGAACCTGAAGGTCCTGGGAGCAAGATAGCCTGCGGCGGAAAGCCCCCAGCGTAAGCGATCGCCAACAACCGAACGAAAGACGGATTGTTCGACTTCAGGTGATGCCGCCGGGTCGAGTTGTGCCAGGCAATGTTCCTGAATCTGCCGCCAGCGCAGCGGGATGCCGATGAGCCCGGTGGGCTGCACTTCACACAGACGCTTCAGGAAGGTTTCCCGTGACGTGTTGCCGGCAAATACGTAGGTGCCACCCCAGTAAATCATGCCCATCATCTCGAGATAGCGACCGAAGGTATGAAATAGCGGCAGGTAGCAGAACAACACCTCGTCATGTCCGACCTCGGGCAGCGCCGCCGCGCGTGCGAAGCGTTTTGTAACGAGGTTATAGTTTGTGAAGGCAACCCCTTTGGGCTCACCGGTGCTGCCGGATGTAAACATGACGGTACTGACCGCATGCAGATCCCGCACCGTTTGCCGAGCCAGGACGGCGTCGGCCTCATCGGTTGAGAAATGTGAACATGCCTCGCCGAGATAAAGATCGTTGTTTCGCAATACGCGGTTATGAGGATCGGTGACGAAAATTTTGAGTGGAATACCGGTTTGTTTTTGCACCTCAATCAGGCGGCGCAGCCGGGCCTCGGTATCTGTGACAACGATATTGATGCCAAGCGTTTTAACGATGTATGCGATGGTGTCTTTATCGAAGTGCCTGTCGATCGGAGAGTCAAGAATACCGAATGTCAAACAAGCCAGGTCGGCGCAGGCACCTTCGGGTGAATTTTCCAGGTACAACAGGACGCGCGGTTGCTCTACAGCTGAGTAGAAGACGGCGGCGATTTTTTTCATGTAGGCGAAAACCTGCTCGTAACTCCACAGCGAGGGTCCGTTGTTCAGTTCACGGAAGAGGGCGCGCGCGGGGTGTTCACGAACACGCTGCTGCATCATGGTGAGCAATGTATATTGTGAGGCATCGACAATACCAAACATGAGGTCGGCCCATTGCGAACGGGCTTCGGGTGTATCAAGGCTGGTGAGGAATTCCGGTCGACCGGTCGTATTGAGATAACCGTGCCATAGCTCCGGGTGGATACTCTCGCTTTGACCGGAAGCCATGATGTTGTCAACACAGCTCAGAAGTGCCTGGGCTTCGCTCCGCAGTCCTCCGTCCACAGCTTCAGCGGACTTGAATGGTTTGATGAGTGCCAGCAGATCCTGTTCGAGCTTATTCATTTTTATTTCAGACATTAAGAACTCTCCATAATGGCACCGGTATCCAGCATTGCCTGGATATCATTCTCCGAATATCCAAGCTCTGCCAGTACTTCACGGGTATGCTCGCCCGCCTGCGGAACAGGCTGGTGAAGTCCGAAACGTTGACCATCCATCTCGATTGGCAGCGCGGGCAAACTAACTGCCTCACCCTTGAGGTCGCCATCGGTCACCGTTAGCGGGACCAGGCCCCCACCTGCTTGCAAATGCGGGTCGTCGAACAGATCATCCGGACGGGCGATCGGTGCAAACGGCAAGCCGCTCTTCTCCAGCTTTTCCATCAGATCGGCCTTGGTGTAGCGTCTGAAGATTTTCTGAAGGATTGGAATCAACCGCTGCCTGGCAAGCACGCGATTATTGTTGGTCTGCAGGGACTCATCTTGCGCCAGTTCATCAAGGCCGAAGGACTCACATAACCGGCCCCACTGCTTATCATTCACCACGCCGACAAAGACCGGATCGTCCTTCGTCTGGAATATCTCGTAGATCGCCCAGGGTGAAACGCGCGCTGGCATGGGCACAGCTGCCTGGCCTGTCACCGCTTTCTGTGCCATGTGCTGGCCGACCAGGAATACGGTGCTCTCAAACAGCGAGGCAATGACTTTTTGACCTTTGCCGGTTGCGTTACGTTGATGCAGTGCGCCCAACACAGCAATGGCACCGAACATACCACCGGAAACATCAATCACGGATGCGCCCGCGCGCAGCGGCTGCCCCGGCGGTCCGGTCATATAGGCCAGACCACCCATCATCTGTGTCACTTCGTCCATTGCAGAGCGGTACTCATAAGGCCCTGCCAGAAAACCCTTCCCGGAACAGTAGATTAGCCCGGGATTGAGCTGGCTCAAGTCGTCATAGCCGAAGCCCAGGCGATCCATGGTTCCCGGGCGGAAATTCTCGATCAGAACGTCGGCACTCCCAACCAGCTTTCGTACAGCTGCCTTGCCCTCTTCGGACTTCAGATCCACACAGAATGAGCGCTTGTTGCGGTTGTACATCAGAAAATAACCGGTGCCAGAGCCCAGCAACCGACGCGTCGCCTCACCGCCTACAGGCTCGATCTTGATGACCTCCGCACCCATGTCCGCCAGTATCAGGCCAGCTGTGGGGCCCATAATCATGTGGGAAAATTCGATGACTTTCACGCCCGCCAGGGGTAGCGATTGTAAATCTGTCATTGGGGTTTCCTTGTGTTCCTTACCCGCTACAAATTATCCCCCAACGGCAATATATATGACACCCCGACTATCCATTACAATTACAGACCGGGCGAATAAAAAGGAAGCCACTATGAGTGCAATCGACATCCTGGTCAGCGAGGTTGGGCCACGTGACGGCTTGCAAAATATAAAAGCCATCATGTCGACCGAAGCAAAGAAGGCCTGGATCAGGGCGGAGGCAGAAGCCGGGGTGGCGGAGATCGAAGTCGGATCTTTCGTACCGCCAAAGTTACTGCCACAACTGGCGGATACGGCGGAAGTTGCTGAGTATGCGTGTGGCATACCGGGACTCACGGTTGCAGCCCTGGTGCCGAATTTAAAGGGCGCCGAAAACGCTATCAAGGCCGGCGTCCATAAAATCACTTTACCCCTGTCGGTCAGCGAAACGCACAGCCTGGCAAATCTGAACAAGACGCACGCGCAGGTGTATGAGGAGGTTCAGAAGATTACCGCACTGCTCAACACATTACCGCCTGACCAGCGACCCGGCTTCGAGGGCGGTCTGTCAACGGCATTTGGCTGCACATTCGAGGGTGAGGTTGCTGAGAAAAATGTCGTGAAAATGGCTGTGAAGCTAATGGAACTTGGCTGTGATGAAGTCTGTCTGTCGGATACCGCCGGTTACGCCAACCCTGCTCAGCTACGCCGGTTGATCAGGCTGGTTCGTGCCGAAGTTGGCGATGACAGCCTGGCTGCGGTACATCTTCACAATACCCGCGGGCTGGGCCTGGCCAACACAGTGGTGGCTCTGGAAGAGGGCATCACTACGATAGATGCGTCACTCGGTGGTCTGGGAGGTTGCCCGTTCGCACCGGGTGCCAGCGGTAATATCGTCACTGAAGACCTGGTGTTCATGCTGGACGCCATGGGTCTGAAAACCGGTATCGACCTCGATAAATTGCTCAAGGTTCGTGACATCGTAATTGCGGCCCTGCCGGGCGAGATCATGCACGGCTTCACGCCGGCTTTCTTTAAGCCTTCTCACCCACAGTAACCCGATCATGGCCTGCCAGATCCTGCAGGGTTTTGACATGAACAAAGCCGGCTTCTTGTAATGCCCCACGGGCAGCGGGTCCCTGGTCGTAGCCGTGTTCGAACATCAGCCAGCCCCCATCGACCAGTATGGGAAAAACAAGCTCACTGATTTCCCGGATGGCGCGTAATCCGTCCGCTCCGGGTGTGAGCGCTTTGCGTGGTTCGAAGCGCAAATCCCCCTGTTGCAGGTGCGGGTCATCGGCGTTGATATATGGCGGGTTGCTGACCACCAGGTGGAATTTGCCTTGTAAAGGTTTGCTCCACGAACCCTGGTGGAAACGGATATGACCGAGCCCCAGTTTGCTGGCGTTTTCCATTGCGACATTGATAGCAGCCATGCTGATGTCGGTGGCATGGATTTCACATTTTTTCCGTTCTGAGGCTATCGCCAACGCAATCGCACCACTGCCTGTGCCGAGATCAGCAATACGCCAGTCCGCTTCAGCCGGTATTTTCCCGAGCGCAGTTTCAACCAGCAATTCTGTATCCGGTCGTGGAATCAGGACTGCCGGGCTGACCCTGAGCGGCAATGACCAGAACTCACTTGATTCGGTCAGGTAAGCAACGGGCTGTCCTGTCACGCGTTGCTTGATCAGCTTCTTAAAAGCCTCGGAGCGTTTGCGTGGCAACTCCAGTTCCGGGTTGGCATAAAGAAAAGAACGGGTAGATTCAAGTACGTGTGCCATCAGGATTTCTGCATCAAAACGCGCAGAAGGGCTATCCGCTAGCTTGTGCCGGGC
>JAUXDG010000042.1 GCA_030618475.1 Gammaproteobacteria bacterium
TCTGGTGTACCAGCAGGTGGTTGTGGATCTGCCGCAGCTTGAGGGTGAATTGCTGGACACGCTGCCCTATTACAGCAACGCTCTTGCGCAACTGGGTTGTGGTGGCCGTGATTACCTTGCAACGCAGGCCCTGCAGAGCAGTGTGTCCGGTGGTGTGCATGCGAGCAGCAGTCTGCGGAGTGAGATCGATAACGTGCAGAGTCTGCGTGGTTGCTTCGTCCTGTCTGGAAAAGCCTTGACGCGTAACCAGGCGGCACTCAGCCAGTTGATGTACGACACCATGGAGGCGCCACGTTTTGATGAACTGGAGCGTATCCGTGAACTGATCGCGCAACAACGTGCACAGCGGGAACAGAGCGTGACCGGCAATGGCCATGGTCTGGCCATGCTTGCTGCTTCATCCGGTGCCAGTGCCGGTGCCGCCCTGGCGCATCGTCTGCGCGGCCTCGCCGGTATCCATTATCTCAAGGCGCTGGATGACAGTTTCGAGGATAAGGATAAGCTGGCGGCATTTGCCGAACGTTTTGCAAGCATACATCAGCTGATCCGCCAGGCACCCCGCCAGTTCCTGTTGATCAGTGAAGCTGAGTGCCGTGAGCAGGCGCAGCAGGATATGGACCATGCCTGGTCGGCAGCACTACCTTCAAGCCAGGGGTTCTCCGCGTTTGGGGTGCCGCCGGTACAACAACAGGTGCGGGAAGCGTGGCTGACCAGCACCCAGGTGAATTTCTGTGCCAAGGCCTACCCGACCGTGCCGGTGGGTCATGCCGATGCGGCGCCGTTGTCGGTGCTTGCCGGCTTCCTGCGCAATGGCTATTTGCACAGGGTGGTCCGTGAGCAGGGCGGCGCATACGGGGGCGGTGCCAGTCACGATTCGGATAATGCCGTGTTCCGCTTTTTCTCCTATCGTGATCCCCGGCTGGAGGAGACCCTCGATGATTTCGACCATTCCATTCGCTGGTTGCTGGACGAAAAACACCAGTGGCGACTGGTCGAGGAGGCGATTCTGGGTGTGATCAGCAGTATCGACAAGCCAGGTTCGCCGGCCGGAGAAGCCAAGGATGCGTTTTACAACAGCCTGTTTGGCCGGACACCGGAACAGCGCCAGCGTTTCCGCCAAAGCGTGCTGGAAGTAAAGTTGCAGGATCTCCAGCGCGTGGGGGAGACCTACCTCATGCCGGGACAGGCCAGTATCGCTGTAATCAGCAGCCAGTCCGGTGAACAACGTTGCCGGGAACTGGGGCTGGATGTGAAACATTTGTGAGGGTATGATCCCGCGCCAACGCTATCAGGCGGATCTGGACCGCCAAGGTTTTCATCCCGATGTGGCCCAGCAACAGGCTGTGGAGCTGCTTCAGTCAGTCTATGACAGGCTGATCGGTCAGCAGCCCGCGCTTCCCGTCTGGAACAGGCTGCTGGGGCAGCGATCGACACCGGTCAGGGGACTTTACTTGTGGGGTGGCCCAGGTCGTGGCAAGACTTACCTCATGGATTGTTTTTACGAGTGTTTGCCGTTTAAGGAAAAACGACGCGTTCATTTTCACCGCTTTATGCTGGAAATTCATGAAGCGCTGGATACCTTGCCGAAGACACCTGATCCTTTGCTCATTGTTGCGGATAAGCTGGCGGGTGGTTGCCGGGTGCTTTGTCTGGATGAGTTTCACGTCACCGATATAGCGGATGCCATGTTGCTGTCGGGTTTGCTCGAGGCGCTGTTTGCCCGACAGCTTACCTTGGTTGCAACGTCCAATATTGCTGCCGATGCATTATACGAGAATGGCTTGCAGCGCGATCGTTTTTTACCGGCCATCGACCTGTTGCAGGACAACACGCGGGTGTATGAGATCGAGGGCAAGCAGGATTTCCGGCTTGAGCTGTTGCAGCATAATGGAACCTATCAGCTGGCCAGTGGTAAGGCAGCTCGCGAGTGGCTGGAAAAGGCACTGTGTGAGCTGGCACCGGTAGAGTTTCAGCGTAAAGTGACTGTCGAGGTGCATGGCCGGGAATTGCATGCGCATGCTCTGGCAGAGGATATTGTCTGGTTCGATTTCGACGAATTATGTTTGCAGCCACGTTCGGCACGTGATTACCTCGAATTGGCGCGCGAATTCCATGCCCTGTTGCTCGAAGGTGTGCCGTGCATGGGCGAGGATCTCGATGAGGCGGCGCGACGCTTTATACATTTAATCGACGCGTTATATGATCACGGCGTTAAACTGGTTGCGACTGCCGATGCAGCGCCGGATCGGCTCTATGAGGGCACCCGGCTCGAAAAAGCTTTTCAGCGCACCGCAAGTCGTTTGACAGAGATGTCGAGTAAACACTATCTTAGCTGCCCACATCGCACGGATTAGGAGCCTGTCGACAGGCTCCTTGAACTATTAAGGAGTGAGTCGAAATGATGCACCGATTACCCTGCTTGCTGATGGCAGTCGCTGGTCTGTCTATGCAGGCGCTGGCCGAAGATGCTGTCTTACCGGATACGGCATGGCGTGTGGTGCGTGCCCAGTTCGCGACGTCAATCGATAATCGTGAGCCTGTTGATCAGGTTGTGGTGCTGTCACCGCCACAAGTCGAGGTGTTCTTCTTTACCGAACTTGGCAACCTGGAAGGTCGTACGGTGACCCATCGTTGGGAGCATCAGGGACAAGTGGTTTCGCGCGTGTCGTTCGAGGTGAAAGGGCCCCGCTGGCGGGTGTTCTCAAAATACATCCTGGAGCCGGATCAGTTTGGTGAATGGTCGGTCACTGTCATCGACGAAAGTGACTGGCCACTTTATACCGAGCTGTTTCGTTACGAACCGGCAAGCACGAATAGTTTGCCAGCCCCGCCGGCTTCCATGTCGTCAGAATAACGCGGAATGCTCCGAGGCAGACGACGAACTTTCGTCTGAGGTACCATTGGTGCTTTGCTCTGCGTCCAGTTCATCAGCGCTTGAGGGGGTGACATCTGACACGGTGTCCCGCTCAGTTGGAGGGGTAAAAACTGTCGTTGTGTTCACGTCAAGCGAAGGTGCAATATTTGATTTTGTGTCCTGTTCAATCGTAGCGGCAACATCTGACGCAGTATCCTGCTCAAAGCTGTCAACAGAACCGGTCGATTCCTCAAGCATCCCGCTATTCCTGTCAGACCCAACAGCTGGAGCTGCTGGCACAACTGATAATGTTTCGGGTTCGGGTATCTCCACTGGCGCTTGCTCGCTTGCAGGGGATTCACCGCCGGCCGCTGCGGGTTCGTTCACCACCGCCTGGTCGAAAGACGGCTCTGCTGCCGCAGACAGCGTAGCGGCAGCCGCGGGCGTATACTCATCGGCTGGAGGTGCCTGTAAATCAGCCAGCTCACGATTGGCTTTCATTTTGGTCAGTTGTTCGGTCAGACGTTGCTCAGCGGCGTTGCGCAAGCGGTTGTGCTCTGCTTTGAGCGCCGCCTGCCGGTTGGCGTCATTGCCGCTATGAGCGGCTTTTGCTGGCACCTGTGCTGGAAGCGTGGCGGTTTTCGTGCTGCCGGGTGCCGCTTTGTGTTTTACCAGCTGACTGTTCGGCTGCTGTTTCGGGATTCGACGATTCTGGGGCTCGCTTGACACCACCGGGGCCGGCGCTTTCTGTTTGGCGGCGGAGGTCTGATACCAGAGCAGAGAGGCGGATATTGTAGCACCCGCCACCAGACCGGTAACCAGCGCGGGCAGTAACCAGCCGGGAACCCGCTTGTCGAAAACGGCCGGTTGGTTGCGTTCGTACTCCATCGGGTGGCTGGGAGGGGCCACCTGTTGAGGTTGCGGTCGTTGCTGTCTGTCAGTCGTCTTTTTTTCAGACCCCTGGCTGGGCGAGCGGTGAGTTTTTTGTTCGTCAGCGACGCGGTGCGATTGCTGTGGGTCTTGTGAAGCGGGTATTTTTTGTTTAGCAGCGATGCGGCACGAATCCTGCTGATTCGGCGAAGGCGGTGTTTTTTGCTCGTTAATTGCAGGGAGCGATTTTTGTTGCTTGGACGAGCGCCTGGTTTTCATGTGCTTACGTGTTTTTTTGCTTTCCATGCCCAACAAACGGATCAGCTGCTCGGGAGGCAGTTCCATCGACGGGTGAAGCGGGTTGAAAGCCAGCGCTCCCCGGCCTGCGCTCGGCTTGTTCTTTATGCCGGGCTTCTGATGCTGGCTGTGCCCAGGGCCAAAAATGGACGATTCTGTCATTGTTCGATTCCGTGTGCGTTTCGTTGTTCGCCGTGACAGGCTTTCGATGTGTTCGAATTTAAGTGTTTACTATCAACAGCATATATTTGTTTCTCCGCGCTGTTGAAGCCTGGAAACAGTGTCACGATCAACTCGCTGCTGCCGTTTTCAGGGCGCCGCAGCATGAGCAATGCTGTTCTCGTCATGAGTTCCCATAAACAACACGACTCTGTCCCACTGGTGATAGCGTCAGAACGTATTGATTATTAAGAGGGGAATGAGACTATTTAGTCTGATATCAGACCCAATCCACACAACATTCACAATATTTTTCGGCTTATAGCAGCTGAAAAGCCTCGGAAACGCTACAATTAATGGGCAAAGGATAGTGAAAAGCCGGGATGCAATGGGGCGAAGCTTGAATATGCGGAGTTATATACGGCATTCGTCAGATATACGCGCTGACTGTACCTGTGACCGGCGTGGATATACACTGGGTAAAACATAATAATTAAGGGGATTTGAAAATGAACAAAAAAAGCAGCTATTTCTGGATAACTTTTCTGACCGGCTCGTTTCTGGCAGCCTTTTCAGCCAGTGTTTTTTCTTTTTCCAATGAATCTCATTGGCTTGAGGTTCGCGTGTTCAATAAACAGTCAGATCGTGCAGTCAGCGGTGCCGCTGTATGCCTGGGTACGACAGCCAGGCCGGATCAGTTCGGTGCACGACGGTCAAACGAGGATGGCGTGGTACGTTTCGAGGACTTGAGTCAGATACCAATGCCGTTGCTGGCTACTGTTTCAAAGCAGGGATTTCAGGGCAGGAAGCAACTGCTGGAACCCCTGTACCAGAGTCGTGTTCTGGTTATGAAGATTGCATCGGGTGGTGGTGGTCCCGAGTGTAATGCACCGGCTGAACTGCTGGACAATACCAGCTCGTCGGGCTTGATTGTAGACAGGATCGCTATCAGCGCAGATTCCGGTACTGGAGAGTCAGGCAATGTGTTGATTTCTGCCACCGTTTCCGGGCCGGTGAATCAGATTCGTATCAGTGAACAGTCCGATTTTGCCGGCGCATCCTGGCAGGTCTATCAGCCGGCGGTTGCCTACACCCTGAGTCAGGGGAAAGGCTTGAAGAAAATCCATGTTCAGGTGCGGCGTGTCAGCGAGGCCAAGGGGGCCAGTATAGAAGTCGTTTCTTCACCAAAGAAGGCTCAGTATCTGCTTCAGTGATCAGGCGTCGATATCTGGAATCAGGCGGCTTTCGATCATTTCGATGGTGTCCTTGAGCTTGAGCTTGCGTTTTTTAAGTCGTTTGAGTTGCAGTTGGTCCGGGTAGGCGGAGAGGATGAGATGATGAATAACATCATCCAGATCCCTGTGTTCCAGCTGTAACTCCTCCAGTTGATGCCGAAGGGCCTGGATTTCTTCTGTTGTCAGTGGGTTGTTAATGGCCGGACTCCTGTCCGCAGTCACCGCGGCCTCGCCGGGGTGACTTTCTTGCGGTTATTCGCTGCCTGCATGGCATAGTCCAATATACCGTATATTATCGTCGATGCGATAACCCGACTCGACTATCCTGGAGTTCTTTCAAGGTGAATTGCGCAGCAAGAGAGGGTGCCCTGGGGTACAAGGTGAATTGCGCAGCAAGAGAGGGTGCCCTGGGTGGTGAGCGATGCTGACTTAGGCGTATTTTTCCACTGTTGTCAGCGTTTCGAGCGGCGACCTCGGCGACCTTCGAAATCTGCAATCGATTTAACGATTTCCTGATAGGGAATTTGTTTCAGTGAGCCGTAAGTGTGCTCGCCAAGAGCGGTTAGTCCGGCAACGTCAATCACCTTGTCGCCGCTCAGCTCAGGGTGCAGAATGTGTTGCAAACCGAGTAAGCCGCCATTCTGCACCTTTATTTCCTTGGCATGGGGCAATTCGCCATCGAGCACTGTGATTTTGAGTGCGAAGCGGGCATTTTCCCGCAATTGCGTGATGAAATGGCTACAGCGATCGTGGGCGGTAGCCGAGTCACAGGCGATCCCTTCCCGGTCAGCAAGGTAAAAGCGGGCTGAACATAGACAGGAACAGCGCCGCGTCAGAATGGCTTTTTCAAAAACACACCGGCGTTGATTTATTTTCTGGTAGGTTGCACGGTACTCGTCTTCCTCAACCATGGGGAAACCTATTTTTCCCACTCGCGTAGAATGGGCTGCTCTCGCTTCTCCATGAGTTTCTCTTCCGCTGCCAGTTCTGAGTCGGCAAACATGACTTTAACGGTATAGTTATCGTCATCGGTCATTCCTGCACGCAGGCTGCGGGCACGTTGCCTGGCCTCCTTGAAGGAGTCGTATTGCTCCATTTTTTCCAGTGTTTTCAGCAGGTCGGTCGGGCCTGCAATAATCTTGTAAATGTAGTATGGCATGGCGTAATTTCAACAAGTGTTAAGTGGTTAATCTGAATCGCCGAGTATAGCAAGCCGACGTCGATTACTCACAAGCCCACTTGTTCAACAAGGTTTCCCAGGGTGATGATGAAACCGGTTTGTCGATCGTCGCCTTCTGCGCTGTAGCTGAACTGGAAAGTTCGTTGCAGCGTCACGTGGCCTTTATTCGAACGGCGCAGCGCCAGACGTTGAAGTGTTACTGTGCCGTCAAGCAGTTGCAACTGCTGGCTCAGGCAGGTATCGCGGGCCGCTCGCAGCGCAAGCTCCCTCGCCTGAAGCGTGTTTTGCCAGAACCAGACAATCAGTCCTAACAGAATGAGCAATAGCAGGCCGCTAGTCCCCATAAGAATTCTGCCATGTATGATGAGTGTTAGTGCACTGTCTCATAGTTACAGCTCTTGACAAGGGCCCGCAGTAGGTTCTTTATTCTCGGACAGGCTCCTAGAGTTGCTGAGGGAAAATTGACCGGCGCAATCACAGCCTCATGTTACACTTTCTGCAGTGGAGGCGGTGTCTCGGATCAGCAGAATATGGCCACGGAACTACATTGTCAGCTAGAGTTTCGTGGCAAGTGAAGTTTTACTCAATCAGGCACGGTTTGGCAATTTCAACGCATTGCAGAGGATGGGAATCATGGTCGGTATGAGCCAAGAAGAACGCCTGGAACTTACCCGCGGTATTCTGAATATGCTGGATGACTGGGAAATCGAGGCAAAAGACCAGCTTGTCTTGCTGGGGATCAGTGGTGTTCCGAGTCGAGAGGTCAAGCGTATGCGCGATAGCCGGCCCTTGCCTGATGAGCCGGAGGTCATGCAGCGTGTTGAGCACCTGATCTGTATTGCGGATGCGCTGCGGACAACGTATCCGTTCAGTCAGCGTATGGGCAGACTCTGGATGCATAAGCCGAATAGAAAATTTCGACAGCGTTCGCCCGTTTCGACGATGGTCGAAGACGGCATGGTCGGAATCATTTCGGTTCGTTCCTACCTCGATTGCTCGTTCAGCTGGGATATGTCCGGCTCCAAAGCCTGACTCAGAGTAGCCGGACTCGTCTACTCATAAAAAGACCTGATGCCGTCGCTGCTTCTGCATGCAGATGATCCACTGTGGCAAGCTGCCGATCCGGATTCCCTGGCCAGCACCTTGCATCAGCTTGGTCTTATCGGGCCGTCTAGCACATCTGAACATGTTGCTGAGTTCCAGGCGGGCGAGCAGTTTCTGCGGCTGGTGATGTTTCTTGGCTGTTCCCCGCAGGTCGTGCTGGATCCGGAACTTGCCGAACAGGGGCAGGCGGTTGTTCATATACGTCTGCTGAGTTACAGGGAAGTCACCTTGCTTACAGGGAAATCAATGCCAGCTGTTCGTTGTGCAAAATGCCGTGCAGCTGTTGACCTGTCGAGTGCGGGTTCGTTTGCGGCGCGTTATAGATGCCAACAGTGCGGTAATGAATCCCGAGTATCAGATCTTGACTGGCGACAGAGCGCCGGCTTTGGCCGTTGCTTTATCGAGGTCAACGGGATCTACCCGCATGAAGCAGTACCTTCGGACAAGCTGCTCAACGCCCTGCATGCCTATTCGCGCTGCAACTGGAAGTACTTTTATATCTAGACCGGGCTAGTCCCGGCGCAGCCGATCAGAAATCGCGATAGGTGTTGGATAACGTAAGACGATCAAGTAGGACGACACGATAAAGCTTATCAGCGTTGCCAGCTGGATGACATGGGATGCCTGTGTACCGATAACGTTTGACTGTGTTGCCAGCAACGCAATCAACAGGGAAAACTCGCTGATCTGGCCCAGTCTTACCCCGACCTCCTGGGCTAGTTCCGGGCTTTCTCCTTCGTGAAGCCACAATATTTTGAACACAACGGGTTTAATGAGCAGGCTGACAGCGGCGAGTATCAGTGCCGGTAGAACGACCTGTTGCATGGAAGACAGATCGAATGCTGCGCCCAGGCTGACGAAAAACACCACCAGGAAAAAATCCCGTAACGGTTTGAGGCTTTCTGCAATAAAACGCGAAATAGGTTCGGTTGCCACCGCAACGCCGGCAATAAAGGCGCCGATTTCCGGTGACAGACCCAGGGCTTCAGAGAGTTCCGCCATGCCCAGGCACCAGCCAATGGCGAGCAGGAAGATATATTCCTGAATGGTATCGAATTTTGCCAGCAGCCGGGTCAGTACAAAACGTGAGAAGCCGAATGCAAAAAGCAGGAATCCCGGTAGTACCAGGATCAATACCGCGGCACTTTGCCAGCCATCGATTGCCCCGCTCTGTCCGTGCAGTAACAAGAGAATTACGATGGCGATCAGATCCTGCAACAGCAGTACGCTGATAATGATTTCACCGGTATGCTGGTGATGTAATACCGTGCTGGGCAGCAGTTTAAGGCCCATGATGGTGCTGGAGAACATCATGGCAGCACCGATGACTACGGATTCCACGACGCCATAACCGAAGGCCCAGGCGGTTGCGGTGCCCAGAGCGGCAAACACAGCCGAACTCACCAGAGTGACTACAGTCGCCTTGCGGAACATGCGCCACAGATCCTGCGGGTGAAGATTGAGGCCTAGCAGAAACAGCAGGAAAACAATACCGACGTGTGACAGTTCCTGCAATAATTTCACGTCTTCGATCAGGCCCAGCCCCGAAGGGCCAATAAGCATGCCGAGGATAATATAGGCGACCAGCACCGACTGGCGCGCATACAGTGCGGCAGTTGCCAGAATGGCTGCGCCGGTAAAAATAAGAAATACAGAAAATACGATGGATTGATCCAACTGAATTACACCTTGGATTAACAGCGTTTAAGCCTATCACATGCGCTGCAGCGCGCAGTGGAAAGCAGTACAGCAGGCGTTGCAGCTGCCACTGCGTCCAATGCTGATGAGCACCCTGATCAGTTGGTTCGGTATGTTACCCTTGTTCGGGCGGCGTATGACAGCATGGCCCTAAGCAGGCAGCTACCGATAGTTTACTCGTCTTCCTTTTTCGGTGCCTTTTTCGTCGATGCAAAATCCAACGCTACCACGACTTCGGATTTCGGTTCGTCGATGAAGCGGGGCCGCGCGCTTGTGTTGCGCCCAAGTTCCCTGGCCAGCTCCTGTTCACGTGCCGTAATCATCATCAGGCATTCACGGATACCCTGGATGCTATGTTCGGATAAGGGGTGTCTGAGTCCGGGTTGTGGAGCCGTGTCTTTGGCAACGCTGGTCAGCACATTTTTCATCATGGCCAGAATGCGCTCTTCCTTTGTCAGATCTTGTTTGCTCATATTTTCCTCCCTTACTCCTGCCGGGCACACCGGATTAATGTGGCTATTGTGCCATAGACGCTGGCCGGATAAGCAATAACTACGGTATTCAGCCGGGTTTCTGTTGTTCGAGTTCCTCCCAGCGCCGATAGGCGGTTTTCAGGTCGGCCTCGACGGCGGAGAGCCGTTCTTTCTTGGTCGCGACGTCATGACACGCAAGCCGGTAGAAGTCCGGGTCGGACATGCAGTTGTGTATGTCGTCGATTTCTGTTTCCAGCCGTTCTATACGTTGCGGTAGCTGGTCGAGTTCACGCTGGTCCTTGTAACTCAACTTGGCTGAGCGCGGTTTGGGCCTGTCTGTGACAGTGCCCTGTTTGTTCGTAGCCGGAAATTTCTCCGGCCCGCTGGATTTGCGCTGGCGCAGCCAGTCACTGTAACCACCGACATATTCATTCACCACAGCCTCATCTTCAAAAACCAGCGTACTGGTGACAACCCGGTCCAGAAACATTCGATCGTGACTGACCAGTAACACCGTACCGGCGTATTCCGCCAGTAGTTCTTCCAGTAAGTCCAGCGTGTCGATGTCAAGATCGTTGGTCGGTTCGTCGAGTACGAGAAGATTGGCAGGCTTACTGAACAGCTTTGCCAGTAGCAGACGGTTGCGTTCACCGCCGGACAAAGCGGAAACCGGTGTCTGACAGCGGTCCGGTGCAAACAGAAAATCCTGCAAATAGCTGATGACGTGACGTTGCCGGTCATTGACCTGAATGAATTGCCTGCCATCGGCGAGGTTATCAATGACCGAACGCTGCTCATCCAGCTGTGCTCGACGTTGATCGAAATAGGCGATTTCCAGTTTGGTGCCCAGGCGAATCGTTCCTTGCTGCGGGTGCAGCTCACCCAGCAGGAGTCGCAGCAGGGTGGTCTTGCCGACTCCGTTGGGTCCAATGATGCCGACTTTGTCCCCTCGCAGTATCGTGGTGTTGAGGTTGCGAATCAGCGGGCGATCAGCGAACGAATACGCGGCATCAATAGTTTCGACTACCAGCTTTCCAGATGTCTCACTACTCTGCGAGCTGATTTTGGCCTTGCCTGAAACCAGGCGCCGGTTGCGCTGTTCCTCGCGCATCTTCTGCAAAGCACGCACCCGGCCTTCGTTACGGGTGCGTCGCGCTTTGATGCCTTGCCGGATCCAGCGTTCTTCATCAAGCAGCTTTTTGTCAAAGGCTGCCCGGCGACTGGTTTCGGTCTCCAGCCATTGCTGTTTGCGCTTGAGGTAGGTCGGGTAGTTGCCCGGCCAGTCTGTCAGTACGCCACGGTCCAGATCGATAATGCGGGTTGCCAGACGGGCGAGAAAGCTGCGGTCGTGGCTGATGAACAACAGGGTACCGTCAAAATTGCCGAGGAATGCCTCCAGCCATTCAATGGTCTGAATGTCGAGATGGTTGGTTGGCTCGTCGAGCAGCAACAGGTCCGGTGAAGAGACCAGGGCGCGTGCCAGCAGGACGCGGCGCTGTATGCCGCCGGAAAGACTGTCAAAGCGCGCATCGGCATCCAGCGACAGTTGAGATACCACCGTTTCCACCCTTTGCTCCAGTGTCCATCCACCCTGGGTCTCCAGTTCGTGCTGGGTGGCTTCAAGCTGTTCCAGCAGTTTACTGTCCTGGTACTGGCTGAGTTTTAAACTCAGCTGGTGAAATTGCCGGATGAGCTCCCCCAGTTTTCCCAGCCCTTCGGCTACGCAATCAAATACGCTTGCGGAGATATTCCCGGGCAGTTCCTGATCGAGTGAAGCGATTTTGAGCCCCTGCCGGCGTTCAATAGTCCCGTCATCCGGGCTGATCCGGCCTTCCAACACCTTCAGTAACGTGGATTTTCCACAGCCGTTGCGGCCCACCAGGCAAACGCGTTCGCCGGCTTCGATGCTGAGGTCGACACCGTCCAGAAGTGTGGGGCCACCAAAGCTCAGGCGTAGATTGCGGGTGCGTAGTAATGGCATGGGGGGCAGAGCATAAGCTGCGCTTGCGGGCGGCTCAACTCATTTTTACGGTTGCCGATAAGGTGGAGTGTGAACCCTCGTTGTGAGCGAAAATGTGCGCTGGTTCGCATCAGTTGTGAGGGGGAAACAGGAGACTGTCCATCCGGATCCGGTGACAGGAAAGCAACGCTATGCTCAAACACGAGTTTTACGCAGACCCCACTGTTTTTGACCAGTGGCAGAACAAGTCTGGAAACTGGTTCGGTTCAGGCCTCGAAAAACTGTCGCCGTTTTCCTGGGCGTTGGGTTTTTGCGGTCTTGCCGTCGCCTTTCTGCTGGTCGCCATTGGTGTGTTTATTGATTCGCTGCAGCACAGCGGGCCGGGAGGAGCGGCGGAAATGTGGAGCCAGACACTGGCACAGGGGGTGACATTTATTATCGCGCTCACTGCGTCGACCGGTCTGTCTAAACAAGCCATGAAGTCGTGGCCTCGGACTGTCGCGATTTCAGGCGGCTTTCGTGGTTTAGCCGGATTTTCCGGTTGGCGTAAACCGCAGCAGGCGGCGCTGATCAGCGTTTCCAATGCTTCTCCAAAGACTCCGCTTAATCTTGCCGCAGACCGACAGGCTGTTCAGGAATTCTTTGCCGGCGTGCGTACCGCGGGTGTGAATGTCGCTATTGCCAAAGCCCTGTTTGCGGCGGGTGTGCGCTCAGCCCAACACTTGAGCCGGACGGAGGATAGCTATCTGTATGGCATCCACGGTGTCGGTCCCGCGACAGTTCGTAAACTCCGTACCCATTTTGCACAGCATTAAGGGTCGTCAATATTTCATTCCAGGGAACGGTAACACCCGGGTGTAAAGCGCGGTGAACAGATCGCGTAGAAAACCAGCTCCTGACTCCCGGTATTGCGGATTCGTTGCCGTGTGTCGGGAGGTATAAAGACAAGATCCCCTGCTGATACCCGTGCCGGTGCCAGGTCACCGATTTCAGCAACACCCTCGCCTGCAATGATGAGGTAACGCTCCCAGGTTTCATGCAGGCAATGCCACTGTGTGGCCACGCCAGGTTCAACCCGCGCACGTGCAACGGAAACCTGTGGGTCGTCCGGGTGATTGGCGATTTCGAGAATATGGCAACCTTCCTGAAACCAGTATTCGTCCCGCATATCGTGGCGGTATATTTTTTCAGACACGGCGCTTCTATCCACGCAGTTGTTTGATTTTATTTCAGCTCTTAGTCCGCACTGCCACAGTCTCAACCACAACCCTGGTGCCCTTCGTGGTGAGCAATCCGGGTTAGTATATACTGAATCGAATGCAGGACAGATGCGTAAAGCCATTTATCCCAAGCTGTCCGTCCGGTAACAGGCGAATTGTATGAAGGAAGCATCAATGACTGAAACAGCACCTTTCTCGATTCATGCCCTGGAACTGGGGCCCATGGAAAATTTCGTCTACCTGATCGAGGACAGCGCCAGTGGTCGGGCAGCGGTGGTGGATCCCGCCTGGGAGGTGCCGGAAGTGCTGGCGCTGGCCAAAAAGCGCGGCCTGCGCATTACCGATATTCTGTTAACACACAGCCATCATGATCACATCAACGGTATCGGAGACGTTCTGCAGGTCTGCGATGCCCAACTGCATTTATTAAAAGATGAGGCCCGCTTCTGGGGCTCTTATCTGGACTTGCCAACGTTGCATCATGGCGGCGATCACATCAGGCTGGGGGATACGGACATCCAGGTATTGCATACCCCGGGCCATACCCCGGGTTCGGCCTGTTACAGAGTAGGCGAGCACTTGATTGCCGGTGATACCCTGTTCGTGTTCGGCTGCGGGCGCTGCGATCTGCGCGGTGGTGATGCCGAGCAGATGTTCCACACGCTGAAAGACATGGAACGAACTTTACCGCATAACACCATTATTTTACCCGGGCATAATTACGCGGAGAAATCCACCTCGACTCTCGGCGAGCAGGTCGAGGGTAATCCGTTTATGCATTTCGACAATATGCGGCGCTTTGTGCGTTACCGCATGCTCTACCACGACAAGCACCGTCACGGCCCGTACCGACCAGTCTGCAAAGGCCATGAGATGCCGGATGATGAGAGCTGAAACACTGCCCGATATCCTGCAAACCGACCTGAGCTTGCTTTCCATTGGACTGAACCCCTCTCTGCCATCCGTTGCCGCCGGGTTCTATTTTGCCAACCCGCGTAACCGCTTCTGGACGGCGTTAAACGCCAGTACCCTGCTGACTGAGCCTGTCAGCCCCGGGCCTGACAGCATGCAGCAATTACTTGAACGTGAAGGGCTTGGTTTCACCGACCTGGTCAAGCGCCCAACCCGCGGGGCAGGCGAATTACGGGTGCAGGACTACCGCCAGGGGGCGCCGGGGTTGCGCGCGCTCATTGAGCGTTACCAGCCGCGATACGCCTGGTTTCACGGCAAGCTGGCCTATAAGAACTTCATTCGTTACGCAGGTATGGAGACAGATGGGGACGACTGGGGGTTGCAGCGGCAGCGCATGGGTGAAACGCGGATATTCGTGACGCCAAATCCGAGTCCGGCCAACGCAGCGTTTTCCCTGAGCGACCTGGTGACCTGGTATAACAGGCTTGCATGCTGCCTGGCTTCCGTTACTGACTTACCCACGCCTTAGAGCTCGCTTCAAAATTAATTCACATTTTTGAACGCCGGTCTATCCCCCTGGGCACCCTCTCTTGCTCCGCAATTCACCTTGTCTCGCCTGACAGCGATTCACCTTG
>JAUXDG010000138.1 GCA_030618475.1 Gammaproteobacteria bacterium
CTTAAGTTGACAGTACCGTTTCTGAACACTGGCATCGCATTAGGTTATTGTTAGGGACAGCCGATTCAATCGTTTGACTCGTGGCGGCGGTAAAAATCGGCTTCGTGTAGCGATAACTCACGTCCCGGCAGCTTTGACAACAACCTGGGCAGCAACGGTACAACAGCTGTCAGGGCGGCAAGCAAGCCGACAAAACGACGTCGCTCCGGCACCATGCCTTTGTACAAGCTGACCGGGCTTTGCAGTCGCACCTTCATCACCACACCCCCGGAATAGGAAGCTTGCACACCGGACAACGCCCGTCTTCGGTCAATCGATTCTCGACAATCCTATTACCGATACGCTCGATCAACAGGCTATCATCCCGTGGGCAGTAGGTAGATGTGGCCTTGTTGCCGAATACGTTCCCAATATAGACATACTGCAGTCCCGCGTCCATAGCCTCGGCACGGGCGTGTTCGAGCGTCGCCGTCGTGGTCGGCGGCAGATTGCGAAGCTTATACATAGGCTGGAAGCGGCTGAAGTGTAACGGGGTCTCCTCGCCCAGCTCGGAACGAATCCACTTTGCCATCCTGTGTATGCCGCCCATGTCATCATTCAAGGTGG
Organism: Gammaproteobacteria bacterium; assembly: GCA_030618475.1. Taxonomy (GTDB): domain Bacteria; phylum Pseudomonadota; class Gammaproteobacteria; order DSM-19610; family DSM-19610; genus Thiogranum. The sequence continues at coordinate 607 of JAUXDG010000138.1, forward strand.
GAATAACCAGGTAGGTGACCTCCTGCCAGACGCCCTCCTCGCTGAAAATAACCAGTGCGTCTAGCACCGGTTTCAGGCTGGCGCCACAATTGCGGCGATAGAATTCGTCGTTAAATGCTTTCAGATCGGTGTTGGTTGCATCCAGTACCTTGCACAGTTTCCGCAGCGGTGCTGCGTTGATGTAACCCGCCGTCACGAATACATTCTTCAAGCCCTGTTCATGGGCCAGCACCGCCGTGTCGTACACGTATTCATAAAAAACGATCGGATCCGAATAGGTGTAGGCGACCGACTGACAGTCGCGTGCCTTTGCAGTTGCAACCACCTGATCCGGCATCAGATGGTAGAGCTGTTCCATTTCCTCGCCACCGCGCTGGGAAAGTTGCCAGTTCTGGCAATTGCGGCAATGCAGGTTACAGCCGGCCGTGGCAATGGAGAATACCCGGCTCGCGGGATAGAAGTGATAGAGCGGCTTCTTCTCCATCGGATCGATATGCACAGCAGACGGACGCCCATAGGTCGTCGCGCGCAGTTTTCCGCCGAGATTCACCCGTATGCGACAGTCACCGGCGCCACCTTGCGGAATCCGGCACTCGCGTGGACAGAGTTCACAACGAACCTCATTCACGACCCTGTCCCGCTTTCTCCGTCTTTTCGCGGTGGTACCAGCTGGCTTCGGTGTCAACCAGCTCCCCCGCTTCGATGCGGGTCTGCAGCGCCTGCAGATCAATGCGCCGCCAGCCACCCGGTGGACCGCTCTCGCCACCGGCACCGCTAACCAGAAAGCCGCTGATCAGGAACAGGTTGAGCAGCACCAGGACGACAAAACGCAGATCACGTAACCGACTATGATTCAGCAGTTTCTCCATGACCTTGCAACCCGCCCGTGCATTGCTGCACTAAAGCAATAAGCTTCACACGACTATCGTTTCAATTCTAGTCCAGTTTGCGCTCCTGTCGATGACGCACACCGAAGTCAGCAGCGGTGACGCAGCGATGACAATGAATGCAATCCACGTCATAGTCGTTGTGCACCCCGATATCACAGTGTTCGTAGCGCCGCGTCGGGCCAAAGGATTTCCACAGTGCCAGCTTGTTGCTCAGCGCAAGAAAGGCCCCGAAGGGACAGAAATAGCGGCACCAGAATCGATAATAAAACAGCGAGCCGACCAGGCTGACGACGGTGATACCGCCCAGCCAGCCGCCAACATGCCCTGCGAACAGATGCTGCATGGGGTTGAAGGCCAGCCAGGTCTTGTCGCCGCTGATCCACACCGCCACCAGCAACAGGGCCAGCAGGACGAACTTGATATAACGCAGGCGCAGCTCGAGCGGATGTTGCGGGTAGGACCTCAGGTACAGATAGCGGCCAAGCCTGGATATGAATTCCTGCAGCGCCCCGAAGGGACAGACATAGCCGCAGTAGGCCTGACCGAAGAGCAGGCCCGTGAGCAGGACAAAGCCCAGCAACAGCCAGCGCTGCGGATTGTCGACGACCGAAGCAAAATGGCCCAGACTCAGGTTAATCAGGTCCATCTCGGTCACCAGCGTGTTGAAGCCAAAACCCAGAATCCCCAGGACAGCCGCCTGGTACAGCAGTCTCGGCCCGTCACGACCGTCACGGTAGACCGGAAAGAAGATCAACAGCAACACCAGGGTGATGACAAACTGCGGCGCCATCCAGGCCGACCTTTGTTCAGCTGCCTTGCGAGCGCCAATCGGGCTGTTGCCAAAAGCGGCCCTGCTACCGACCTCGGCCGCGCGGTTGATCGAGGCGAGGGCGGCACGGCTGCTGAGCGTGGCACCGGACAGTGCATCAACCCCGTCGAGCGCCAGGGGCGAGTGATTAAAATCGTGGCCGCTCAGGCCGGCTAGCCAGGTATCGATACCGGCGATATAAGACGGCGTTTCATCCGATTCGAGGTAGCGTACCCCGCGCAGGATGCCGCCGCTGTCCACGGCTACCAGCAAGTTGAGCGGTCCCGCATACCCTCGGATATCCCGGGCAACCGTAATGGTGGCCAGGGACACGGTGTCGGCGGCGCTGCTGTCAGCGGCACGCCCGAGGTAACAGGGCACGGGTTTTTCGCACGGCTCGAATCGCTGTGAGCCGCTCAACTGCGCCAGGGTCGCATCGCTGAAACGGGTACGGGGCTCGGGTTGCGCACCCTGCACAAGGATCAACAGTATAAAACTGCTGCAGACGACAAACAGCAGCGCCCAGGACAGCCCGCCCCAGGGGAAGGTGCGGTGCCCGCGCAGCTGCAGGGCCGCAATAGGCTCGGGCGCATATTCGGCATACAGAACAGGAACCAGGACAAGACCGGCTGACAAGGCAAGCAGGTAGAAGGTACCCTGTGTCCCGAGCAGTGGCACCAGCAAGGCACCGGTGACCAGCCCACCGAGTGCGCCGCCCAGGTCATCGGCGGCGGCGATCACACCGCTGCTGTGCAGGACCTCGCCGGTATCGGTTTGTGCCTGACGGAAGCCGAGCGGGAAGCCGGTACCGGTGAGCAGGCCGGCCAGCAGGCACAGCGCCAGGTACCAGGCCTCGCGCGGAACCTGCTGCAGCTGTCCCAGCCACTCGAGCAGTGCCGGGATAGCGAGCAGGATGACGGCGACCAGAGCCAGCAACAGGGCAGGCGCTAGGCCTGGCCGTCGGCTGCCGGCCAGACGCTGTCCCAGCAAACCGGCGCCCAGCGCCAGGCCGGTCATGAACAAGCCGTTGAGCAGCGCAATGCGGCTGAATACGAAGCCTACCTGAGCTTGGTAACTGAGCAGCAGCGCGAGCTGCATCGCCATAGCGATCATACCGAGTACCACCAACGACAGTGTCGCGACCTGACGGCGCAGCCTCGCCGGCGCCGTCTTTTCCAGTGCCGACTTGAGCAGCAGCAGTACGACAAACACCGCCAACGGCACCAGGTAAGGAAGGCTGCCCAGTTTATGCAGTGTCTGCAGCCATTCAACCACCAGGGAACCGCTGAACTTGCCCCATAGCACCATATTCAGGTAGTAGCTGACCGGCCGGCTGTCGGTGTTTATTTCCGAAACCTCGGCGGCGAGCTGCTGCCGGACGAAGTCAATCCGCGCGGGCGGTAACAGGGTGAAGAATGAAACCGAGGGAAAAAGGTGCTCGTCAAGGGGGATGGCCAGATAACGTTTCTCGAGGATCGAGGGATCTTCTGTGACCCGCCCGGCCATGGCCGCAGCGCAGTAGACGTGCCGATCACCCGGTGCAACGGCCAGTTCAGGAAACACGCTGGACAATGTATGGTAGACAGAACCGCTGTAACTGCGAACCTCGTTTCCCAGGTAGTTGGCGGCACCGCTCACCGTCGTACACAAAACCCCGTTGCCGGCCATCCTTTTGCTGACGGCCTGGTAAAAGTCCTGAGTGAAGTAGCGATTGCTGTGGGCGCTGGACGGGTCCGCCGACACCACCAGCACCAGATCAAAGGCTTCACGGCGCTGCAACTGGTTAACAAAACCGCGTCCATCGCTAAAATGAACCGTCAGCCGCGAGTCCTGCAGTGCTTCCCGGGTATCTGCCGGCAGGTAGGACCGTAAACGCTCAAAGGCGTAGCGATCCTCAACAACAACGTCCACCTGCTTCAGCGGATAACGCAGCAACTCGGTCACCAGCCCACTGGCGAGTCCCCCGAAGACCAACGCACGCTCGGCATTAGGAGCCTGGGCAGTGTAGTAAGCGGCTTCCTGCTGCACAGCTTCGCGGTCTGGAAAACTCGTGATAATACGGCCATCTTCGATAACCGAAATCTGTGACCCCAGACGGGCAATGTTGATATGGCCGTAGCGCGTCTCGACGGTGTCCAGTAGCTCCAGGCCCGGCTGTAGTATTGAGAAACGCAGCCGCTCCATGGCCCGATCCACAGTACCGCCCAGCGGCGTAGCGGCCAACATCAATCCAGCGAGCACCAGGCTCCACGCGCTCAGGCGAAAGCCGCCCGAACCGCCGCGTAACATGGCTGATATGGTACCCATCAGCGCTGCAACAATGCCCAGGCTGCGCCAGACCCCCGCCCACTCGATCAAGACAAAGGTAAACAACACAGCACCCAACAGGGCTCCGAGGGCATCAACGATGTACAGTCGCGACACGCCGCCGACCCTGGCGTCTGATGTCACATTCTCACCAGATCGCTGCCCGCCCCCGTCAACCAGGGCCTTGCAGGCCAGCGGGAACGCGAGGCCCACGCCCAGGCTGGTCGGCAAGGTGATCAGCAACAAGGAAGCAAAAAGTTCACCGAGCGGAATCAACTCGCTGGCGGGCACATCGAGGAACAGGCGTATGGTGCGGGTGGCCAGCACCTGCAACACCAGCACCACTGGAAGAACTGAAAAAAGCCGCCTCAGCAGTGTCAAAGGGTGCTCAATCCAGTGGCGTTGCCGCAGCCAGATAACGCTCACAGACCCGACCGCGACCCAGAGCAACCAGCTGCCGAAAAAGACCCCCAGGCTGATATCGTTGCCATAGAAGACCACCAGGCTCTCGCGAATCAGCAGGGCCTGGGCGATCTGCGCGTAAAGACCCAGCGCAAATAACGCAAGGTAAACGAGAAAACGGTGTGAAAAACTCACCACCGGCCTACAACGGGGCAAAGTGTCGCCGACAAGCTCTTCGGACAGGTGGCGCGAGCCGTGCACAGCAGAGCTGCCTGTCCGGAAAACCCGTAACGCAGACAGGGTGTAATATGCATAGTGACTGTGGTCATGCCGCGAGCCTCTACAGCCAACACACGTCGGGCGCCAATCGAAATAATAGCGCAAATGGTCCAACAACGCTGAGACGAACCCTGGGATGCATTTGTGGGCTAAAATTACGGACACTCTATTTGCGCGCGTTCATTCAACGGCGTTTTAATGAAACAATCATGAAAATTACCAACTACAGCTTTGGTCATATCGAAGTCGACGGCCTGGATTACAGCTCCGATGTCATCATTACGCCCGAGGGTGTACAGGGCGGCTGGTGGCGAAAAGAAGGGCATAACCTGGCCATCGAAGACCTGGATACGGTCATCGCTGCCAAACCTGACACGCTGATCATCGGTTCCGGTTACTACGGGCGTATGCGGGTCCCCGGTGTCACCAGGTCCTTCCTGACCGGCAGGGGAATCAGGGTTGAAGTGGTGCAAACGTCAGAGGCTGTGGAGGTGTTCAACAAGCTCCAGCAGAAGTACGCCCGCGTTGTAGCGGCATTGCACTTGACCTGCTGATTACTGCCAAACAAATATCAAGAAATCCACCATTCACTGGTAGCTACAGCAGAAAACAGGTCTGTCCTAATCCACTCTGCCGATCTTCCGCTCCGGGTATAAGTTCCGCTATTATTACAGGAATGTTTGAACAAGAAGGCAATCGTGAACGTATTGCCGCGGTGACCGGCGCCAGCGGGGCCATCGGCATGGCTATTGCCCGCCAACTGGCTGCGGTTCCTGGTCATGATGTCGTACTTGTGTGCCGAAACGAGGACAAGGCTGTCCGCTGCGTACAGAATATTTCACACACAACCGGCAATCCCCGAGTTCGCCATGAACTTGCAGATCTCTCGCGATGCGCTTCCATTGAGGCGTTGGCACAACGCTGGGAAAGGCCGCTTGATGTCCTGGTCAATAACGCCGCCATCACACCACGCCGTCTTACGCATACGCCCGAAGGCATCGAGATGCAGTTCGCAACCAATGTTCTGGGGTACTTCTGGATGATTGAGGTGTTCACCGAACATCTCAAGCAAGGGTCTGCCGCACGCATCATCAACGTGGCCAGCTACTGGGCAGGTGGTCTTGATCTCGGAGATCTCGAGTTCGAAAAACGGCGTTACAACAATGATACCGCCTACCGACAATCCAAACAGGCTGACAGAATGCTGACTGTGGCCTTCGCCCGGCGACTGCAACCGTTCGGCATTAAGGTGAACGCCTGTCATCCGGGCGATGTCAACTCCACCCTGAGCAACAATCTGGGCTTCGGCGGGCACGAGTCGCCCGATGAGGGGGCAAGAACCCCGGTGTGGCTGGCAACCAGTGACGCCGGCGGCAAACACACTGGCAAGTACTTCGAACATCAGCGCCAGGTGAGCTGTCCTTTTGGCAGAGATTCCGCAGCGGTGGAGTCATTGTATGCTGCCTGCCGGTCCTACACGAACTGAGGGCACTATCAACTTAAGCCGAACCGTACAAAGATTGTCTGGCTGGTATTGTCAAGTTAATGTTATCCAAACCGAACAAGCAATCGACGGTTTCATCTCTTAACTATCAGGCCATGATTAGGGCGCACGCGTAGGATGAAAATAATGGAACGAGTACTTTCAGGCTGCTTCACGATAGTAGAAATTGAGCATGCCACCAAGTCGTTAACGGCGTCTTGAGTTGAGCTATGAGGATCCGGTTTTCGGCAGCAAGATACTCATTACGCAAAAGGAGTTCCTGGTCCACTGTCCCGGTGATATAGGCCAGTATGCGCGCCCAATCCATAAGATTCCCCATCGTTAACTCGAATTTATCATCCAATTCTAAGCCTCATTTAAGGCAAAATACAAAGGCATTGTGGCACAGACAATAGATGGTAAGATGTTGATATCGAGGGACGGATGAGTTTTTTGACT
>JAUXDG010000088.1 GCA_030618475.1 Gammaproteobacteria bacterium
CGACGGAGGTAACAGCACTGGTACAGGATGCTATCTTTTCCCGCGGTCCGAAGGGCGTGCGGCGCACCGGCATCTTTATCGGCGGACGCGATATCGATATGGCGGTGGATATGTTGCAACTGGCTCGCGATGCCATGGTGCCGCCGTTTGAAGTGTCCGTGTTTGCCGATCCAAGCGGTGCCTTTACGACCGCGGCGGGTTTGGTGGCTTGCGTCGAGCGGCAACTGAACAAGCGACATGATGCGGCATTAACGGGGCAACGCGTGCTGGTATTTGGTGGTAGCGGTCCGGTGGGCGCGGCGGCATCGGTGATTGCGGCCCGTGCCGGTTCGAACGTGTGTATCGTCGGACACAGCGACGATCGGCATGCACACAAGGTGGCCGAGGTCTGCAAGCAGCGCTACGCTGTCGACCTCGATGCAGCGTATGGTGGCAGCGACGATAGCAAGAAGGCGCTGTTGAGCGAGGCCGATGTCGTGTTTGGCACCGCCAAGGCGGGTATACAGGTCCTGACATCGGCACATTTACAAGCGGCTACCCGCTTGAAGGTCGTTGGTGACCTGAATGCGGTGCCGCCGCTCGGGGTCGAGGGTGTCGAGCTGATGGATGACGGGAAACCGATTCCCGGGCTTGATGGAACAGTCGGTATCGGAGCTCTGGCAATCGGTAATGTCAAGTACCAGGTTCAGCAGTCCTTGTTCCAGGATATGCTGGACGCAGATAAAGCTCTGTATCTGGATTTTCAACATGCTTTCGAAAAGGCGCGAGAGTATGTCGCCTGATGCCGGACCGGTATTGATCGCAGCCCTTTCGGGCCGGGCGCTGGCAAGCGCTGCGTTTGCCGCTTCGATGCCGGTGGTGGTGCTGGATGTGTTCGGTGATATGGATATGCGTGTCTGTGCCAGTGACTGGGGCCGGGTTGGCAATGCCCAAAGCGGGTTCGATCGGGCTGTCTTGCTTGAGGCGGCGGAGCGTTTGTGTCCACCTGATCGGTGTAGCGGACTGGTGTATGGTGCCGGCTTTGAATCCTGTCCGGATGTGTTGACCGAGCTGGCCGAAAATCGGGATTTGCTGGGCAACGATCCTGACCTGCTGGAAAGGATGGGTTCGCCGGAATGCTTCTTCGCTATGTTGGAACAACTGGGTATTCCGTACCCGGCGATCAGTTACCGGCGTCCGCAGAATGCCCGCGGCTGGCTTGCTAAACGTGCCGGTGCCTGCGGTGGTGGACACGTACGGACAGCGCAGCAGATAACGAATGAATGCGGGTATTACTTTCAGCGCAAGATGCCGGGGCGCATTATGTCGGTTTTGTTCCTCGCCAACGGGCGCGAGGCGAGCATTGTTGGTATCTCCGAGCAATGGAATGCAGCGGCCTTGAAGGAGCGTCCCTACAGTTACGGCGGCGCGGTATCCGATCAGGCGGTAAGTCAGCGGCTACGAGCGGACCTCAGGTATGCCATCAACGCCTGTGTCGAGAAGGCGGGGCTGTGTGGCCTGAACAGCATGGACCTGGTGGTTGACGGAGAGAAGTTTCAGGTGCTGGAAATCAATGCAAGGCCAACGGCAAGCGCTGAGTTGTACGAGTCTGAGCGCGCGGAAAGCCTGTTCAAACTGCATATACAAGCCTGTCGCGGTAAAGTGCCGCCTGATCGTAACCCAGGCAGTCGCAACTACGCGCAGCTGGTGGTTTATGCCGAACAGGGGCTGAAGGTGCCACAGGGGTTCAGATGGCCGGACTGGTGTAGCGATCTCCCACCAGCGGAGACCCCTATCGATGCCGGAGAACCGCTTTGTACGGTACATGCCAGTGGTACAGACTCCCTTGAACTGCACGGCTTCCTCGAACGTCGCCGCCGCTTTGTGTGCAGGGCGTTGAACTCACAGTTGCCAAAGCCGCAGGTGGTGCCAGCTATGGCGGGGGGGCGGGCATGTCAGCTGTAGGCCCGAAAATGGAAACCCTGGGCCGTCCGAGTGTAAACCAGTCCACACTGGTGTTGCTGGATGCCTTGCGTGCGGACGCTGCGCGCTTGCGCGTGGCCGAGGAGCGATTGTCAAATGGCTGTTGTGTGATCGATGCCGGAATCGATGTGCCCGGCGGTATCGAAGCCGGCCGGCGTATCGCCGAAATTTGTATGGGTGGACTGGGTCAAATCAGCTTCAACAGTGATGGAAACATTGCTCGTTGGCCTTTAAGTGTGAACGTCCACAGCAGTGATCCCGTGCTCGCCTGCCTGGGCAGTCAGTACGCCGGCTGGAGCCTGTCCCACGGCGAGGGCAAAAAGGCATTTCATGCACTCGGCTCAGGTCCGGGGCGCGCCCTGGCGGGTAAGGAAGAGCTGTTCGATGAATTGGCTTACCGGGATGAAGGAGATGCCACCTGCCTGGTCATGGAGGTTGACCGACGTCCACCGCTGGAAGTGACAGAAAAGATTGCGCGTGACTGTGATGTCGATGTCAGTCAGTTGACCCTGATTCTGACACCGACCCGCAGCCTTGCCGGTACCACGCAGGTTGTTGCCCGGGTACTGGAAGTCGCCATGCATAAGGCTCACAGCATTGGATTTCCACTGCATCATATTGTCGATGGCGCCGGCAGCGCACCTTTGCCTCCACCCGCCCCCGACTTTGTCGCCGGTATGGGTCGTACCAACGACGCGATTCTTTACGGTGGTCATGTGCAGTTGTTCGTGAACGGTGCCAGTAATGACGCTCGCGATCTGGCCGAACGTCTGCCGAGTAGCGCCTCTCGAGACTACGGCAGGCCCTTTGCGGAGGTATTCAAGGACTACAAGTATGACTTTTTCGAGATCGATCCACTGTTGTTCAGTCCGGCCCGGGTAATCGTGTCCTGTCTCGAGAGCGGCGACAGTTTTCATGCCGGTGCACTCGATACTGAGATACTCGAGCGATCATTTGGTGGCCTGCGGTGAATCCGCGCATTGCCTTGATCAGCGATGATCCGGGCTGGCACGGTGCGCGTCTGCGCGAAGCCTTTGCCGTGCGTGGCTGGGAAGTGTGTGTTGTTTCCCTGTGTGACTGTGCTATTGACCTCACTCAGACAAGGCACGGACTGCTGGTTGCCGGCTTTGAAGACGATTTGCCGGACGGTGTATTCGTGCGCGGGGTGCCGGGCGGCACGCTGGAGCAGGTGGTCTTGTACCTGGACCTGCTGCATGCACTGGGCGCACTGGGTATACCCGTATATAACAGCGGGCGTGCCATCGAGCGCAGTGTCGACAAAGGCATGACCAGTCTGTTGCTGCACCAGGCGGGTATTCCCGTGCCCCGGACCTGGGTCGTATCCAACCCTGATCAGGCGCAGGCGATCTGGGCGCGCGAACGTGCAGACGGTCACCGGCTGCTCGTCAAACCACTGTTTGGATCCCAGGGGCTGGGGATCACGCGGCTTTCAGCCAACGATGCATTGCCCCCGCTGGAGGACTACCAGGGCGTTTATTACCTGCAGCATTTCATCGAAGGCAGCAGTCATGACTGGCGTGTGTTTGTGATCAATGGTAAGGCAGTTGCCAGTATGCAACGTCATGGCAATCACTGGGTCAATAACGTTGCACAAGGTGCGACCTGTATCGCGGCGCCTTACGATGTTGAGCTGGAAGCGCTGGCAGAATCGGCGGTAGACGAATTGGCGATGGACTATGCCGGTGTTGACCTGATGCGCGATGCCAGTGGCCTGTTGCAGGTGATCGAGGTGAACAGCATTCCCGCCTGGAAGGGTTTGCAGGCTGCCTGCGGGGTGGATATTGCGGGATACCTTGTAGAAGATTTCTTCGCTCGTTATCTGTTACAGCGCAGGGTCAGGGCAGTGGGACTATGAATACACAGCTTCCAGACAGAAGGTTGTTTACCGGAAAGACAGTCGCTGATGCCGTGAGGTCTGCCTGTATGGCGGAATTGCGTGCCCTGAAGCCCGGCAATGTTACGGTACACAACGCCGCTCATGGAATGTGTGCGCTTGACTTCGAACTCAGTGCCGAGGCCATCGCACCGGTATTGGCACAAGCCGGCCTGAGCGTGGGTGAACGCATACTCGGTGCAATCCAGGCTACCCGTCGTGTCGTAGACTGCAATACCAATCTCGGCATCGTCCTGCTATGCGCACCGCTGGTGCACGCCGCGTTGCAGCTGCGAGCGGGACACTCATTACGCGCAGCGTTGAGCGAAACCTTAGGTGGACTCGAGGTAGGTGATGCGCAACTTGCCTATGAGGCGATTCGGCTGGCTGAGCCGGGGGGGATGGGCGTAGCCGCGGAGCACGACATTAGCGAACTGAATCCGCGGCTTACGCTGTTACAGGCCATGCGTGCAGCAGCCCGGCACGATTGTATTGCCTATCAGTATGTCAGCGATTATGCTGACGTGTTTGAGGTGGCAGTGCCGCAGTATTATGCATCGCTGGCCCGTTGGGGAAGCGAGACGTGGGCGACAACTGCAACCTATCTGGATTTGCTGGCTGCTGTTCCAGACACGCACATAGCGCGTAAATTTGGTCGCCAAACCGCACAAGAGGTGAGCGCAGAGGCATCCCGGCTGACTGAAACCCTGGACAGGCAAGGTACAAACAAGCATGTGCTGGCTCAATTGTTGCGTTTCGACAATGAGCTCAAACAGAAGGGTATTAACCCTGGCACGACTGCTGATCTGACGGTTGCCGCACTAACGGTGGGATGGCTGCAGGATCATTCGGAGTGTGCCAGTGGGCATGTTTTTCACCGGACGGGGACACTATGAAGTTTAAGTTTCCCGGCCGTTTATTTCATCGAGACCTGAAAAAGGAGGAACAAGTAATGGCGAAAATCAACAAAGTGATGGTGGGTGAGGCCCTGGTGGGTGACGGTAACGAAGTCGCGCATATTGACCTTATCATCGGTCCGCGCGGCAGTGCGGCCGAGGATTGTTTCTGCCAGACCTTAACCAATCAAAAGGAGGGCGTAAACGGGCTGTTGGCGGTGGTTGCGCCTAATTTGATGGTCAAGCCGTCAACGGTAATGTTCAACAAGGTCACCATCAAGGGTGCCAAGCAGGCAGTGCAGATGTTTGGTCCCGCCCAGCGCGGTGTTGCAATGGCGGTGGCTGATTGCGTTGAAGACGGCACCATACCCATGGATGAAGCTGATGATTTGTTTATCAGTGTTGGTGTATTTATTCACTGGGAAGCAGAAGACGACAACAAGATACAGGACTACAATTACGAAGCTGTAAAGTTGTCCATCAAGCATGCTGTCAACGGTGAGCCAACAGCTGCCCAGGTGGTGTCAGCCAAGGGATCAGCTGAACATCCATATGCTGCACATTCCTGATTGGTAGTGTCGGTTGCCCCGAAGGTTCGGGGCAACCACCTGCCTTACGTTTGATTATCTGCCCGCTCGTGTGGTAGCCGCGGTATGGTGCCGCATGAGGGTTTACCGGCAGCCTGTCAGGCAAGTGCCGCGATTTGCGCGGGACCAATGCGGCCGTCGTGCAGTGAGCTGGCCAGTAACGCACCAGCCACACCCAGTTGCCGCAGCTGTAGCAGGTCGTCAAGGTCGCGTACCCCACCGGCGGCGAACAGGTCGGAGCGCGGGGATTTACGGCGGAGTTGCTGCAGACGTTCGGTGTCCGGACCCTCATCGGAGCCCACGCGGTCGAGACACATGACGATGACCCGCGTCGGCCAGTGTTCAGCTTGCTCGAGTAGATCGGGCGGGCCGAGCAGTCTGTCAGCGTTGAAGTCAAGTGACAGCACGGTACCAGTGTCAGCGGCCAGGGTGCTTTCTAGCAGCCCTGTGTCTGAAAGGGTTTCGCTGCCCAGCACGATTGAGCCCAGCGCAAGTTGTTGCCATTGCTGGTAACGAGTGCCGGTATTTATGCCTGGATCGATCCAGATGTCGATATCGGGGAACTGGTCGCGGAGTTTCTCCAGCACAGTGCTCTGATCGCCCAAGCCTCGTATGGCGTCAAGGTCTGCAATGTAGACGGTGGAAAATGTATGCAGGCGTAACAGGCCCGCTATAACGTCAGTGGGTTCGCTGGAACGGCACAGCTTGCTGCGTACAGGCTGATAGTCATCGCGCCGGCCGCGGCAGGCATGTACGACACGGCCTTGGGCAAGATCGATTGCGGGTATGAGTATCAAGGTCAGAGCAATGCGAATTTTCGTTGTCGAGTATATCACTGGTGGTGGCCTGCTGAAAGATGAGTTGGCAAGCGAGTTGCTGACAGAGGCCGAGACCATGGTCAACGCACTGCTGGAGGACCTGGCAGTTATGCCGGGGGTGAGGGTGCTGCTTAGCCGTGATCCTCGCCTGTCGCGCCCGCCACTGCCAATCGACATTTTCACACCACGGCAGGTCGACGACATCTGGCAGGAATGGTGCCATTGCATGGAACGTTGTGATGCCGTATGGCCGATCATGCCGGAGACTGGAGGATTACTGGAACGGATCAGCCGCCTGGCACTGGAGGTGAGTTGCAAGCTGATTGGCAGCCGGCCGGAAGCGGTCCGGATTGCAGCCAGCAAGTTGCAGACTTCCTGGTGCCTGGGGCGTCATGGGATCGATGTTGTACCAACCTGCAGGCCGGCAAACTTTGTCCCCGACAGGGCTCCGCGTTGGGTGGCCAAGCCGGATGATGGGGTCGGCTGTGAAGGCATCCGAATTCTCGATAAGCCTGAGGAACTGGCCGCAATTATGGACCCGGACAGCTGCCAGGATTACGTATTGCAACCCTATATAGAAGGTACGCCGGCAAGCCTTTCCATGCTCTGTCATGAAGGCGAGGCTTGCCTGCTCAGCGTTAATCTGCAACAGGTCGTAGAGGTCAATGGCCGGTTTCATGTGCGCGGCATCCTTGTCAATGGTGTCAAGCAGATTGACAGGCATGCCGAGCTGGCGCATTCGATTGCCCATGCGATTCCGGAGCTGTGGGGTTATGTCGGTGTTGACCTGATTTGTACTAAAAACGGACCGGTGGTGCTGGAGGTCAATCCGCGTCTGTCCGTGTCATACGCGGGCTTGCATCGGGCGTTGGGGCTTAATCCGGCCAGGCTGGTTTTGCGCCTGTTGAATGAAGGTCCGGCGGTACTGACGGATCGGCAGTTGGAGCAGGGCGGCAGCATGACGCTGAACCTGGAGATGCCTTATGCCGTCTAGCGATATCATGGGCTGGGACCTTGGCGGTGCCCATCTCAAGGCCGCGCATCTCGACGATCGCGGGAAACTGCGCCAAGTGATTCAGTTGCCGTGTCCTTTATGGCTGGGACTCGATCATCTTCGACAGGCGGTGGATGGGGTGATGGCTGCAGTATCGGCCAGAATCCGATATCACGCCGTGACCATGACCGGCGAGCTGGTCGACCTGTTCGACAGTCGTGTACAGGGTGTACAGCGACTGGCATCGGTGATGGAGGAAAAGCTGGCGCCGGCAGAGTTGGGCTTCTATGCCGGTTGTGACGGTTTCCTTCAAGCCCACGCCGTAGCCGGTACCGCAGAGAAAGTTTCCTCGAGCAACTGGCTCGCGAGTGCATCATTTGTCGCGCAATGCGTACCCGAGGCATTGTTTGTCGACATCGGAAGTACGACGAGCGACATAGTGATCTGCAAGGACGGTGATGTGCTGGCGCGGGGTGACGATGATCACCAGCGTTTGATCTCAGGTGAACTGGTCTACACCGGCGTGGTGCGCACGTCGCTTATGGCCGAGACCGAAAAGATACCGTTCAGGGGTGAGTGGGTATCGTTGATGGCTGAACATTTCGCGACTATGGCAGATGTGTACCGTGTTACCGGCGAATTGCCAAGACACGCCGATCAGCTGCCGAGCGCGGATGGCGGAGCCAAGACCTTGAATGCCAGTGCCAGGCGCCTGGCCCGTATGTTGGGTCTGGACCTGGATGCTGCCCCGATGGAAGACTGGGCCCGCGTTGCAGCCTACCTGTCCGAATTACAACTGCAGCGCCTCATGCGCGCCTGTGAATTCAGTCTGTCGCGCGGACTTCTCGGCCGGAATGCGCTGCTGTTGGGTGCAGGGGTCGGGCGTTTCCTTGTCGCAAAACTTGCCGACCGCTTGCAACGGCAATACCTGGATTTCTCCTCGCTGCTCGATACAGGCTATCTGGAGGTCGGCGACCCGGCCGACTGCACGCCGGCTGTTGCGGTTGCCGAGCTGGCGAGAACCCGTTTATGAGTCAACGCATGTTGAGTGAGGTCACTTACCGTGCTGACAGCGCTGGCCTGTTTGAAGCCTTCGCCGACCGACCCTGGTCGATGTTCCTGGACAGCGGTCGGCCATTCGTACAACAGGGGCGTTACGACATCCTGGTGGCAGATCCCATGCTGACACTGACCACGCGTGGTCCCCTGACCGAGATTCGCAGTCGACATCATGTGGAATTATCAAAACAGGATCCGTTTGCGTTAGTGCGGCAGTACCTGCAGCCGAGCGAACCACCATTACCCGATTTGCCTTTTTGTGGGGGAGCGCTGGGTTACTTTGCCTATGATCTGGGGCGCCGTATCGAGCAACTGCCGAGTACTGCCGAAAATGCGGAGCAGATCCCGGAGATGGCG
Source organism: Gammaproteobacteria bacterium (assembly GCA_030618475.1). Taxonomy (GTDB): domain Bacteria; phylum Pseudomonadota; class Gammaproteobacteria; order DSM-19610; family DSM-19610; genus Thiogranum. The sequence continues at coordinate 8,568 of JAUXDG010000088.1, forward strand.
GTGGGGCTGTATGACTGGGCGTTGGTGGTGGACCACGAGCAGCAACGCAGCTGGCTTGTTGGCCAGGGACGGGATGACAGGACGCGGCAACAATGGCAGGAATTACTGGCGTGTTTTTGCAACCCGCCAGCACCACGTCGGCGGCGGCCATTCCGGGTGCTGGATGCGCCCGTATCGAGCATGACTTACGAAGACTATAGGCGGGCATTTTACCGTATCAAGCACTATATCCGCGAAGGGGATTGCTACCAGGTCAACCTCGCTCAGCGATTCCAGGTTAGCGTTGATGGATCGCTTTGGCAGGCCTACCAGTTACTGAGGAAAATGAATCCAGCACCGTTCGGCTGCTATTTGAATACCCCGTATGCCCAGATTCTGAGTTCATCGCCGGAGCGGTTCCTGCAGGTCAGGGGCGGTGAGGTTGAGACAAAACCGGTCAAGGGAACCCGGCCCCGATCACCCGACGCGGCTGAAGACCGAGGGCTGGCAGAGGAACTGCGTGAAAGTACAAAAGATCGTGCAGAAAATGTGATGATCGTGGATTTATTAAGGAACGATCTCAGTAAAACCTGCGCGCTTGGAACTGTGCGCGTGCGTAAGTTATTTGAACTGGAGAGCTTCGCCACCGTACATCACCTGGTAAGTACCGTCACCGGCAGGCTGAATTCTGCCAGCGATGCACTTGAACTGTTGCGAGGCTGTTTCCCCGGGGGATCGATTACCGGTGCCCCCAAACTTCGAGCGATGGAGATCATCGAAGAGCTCGAATCATACCGGCGGGGCATTTATTGCGGGTCAGTCGCTTATGTCGGTTTTGACGGTGCAATGGATTCCAATGTCGCTATTCGTACATCGATACATTCCGCTGGCCGACTCAGGTTCTGGGCCGGTGGAGGTATTGTCGCCGACTCCGAAGTGGAGGCGGAGTACTCGGAAACACTAGACAAAGCGGCCGCTATCCTGAAGCTACTGAAAGACCTGGAG
>JAUXDG010000144.1 GCA_030618475.1 Gammaproteobacteria bacterium
GCCAATTGGACGCGAGCGCCATGGTTCACAGGCCGCATTACGTTCTTCCCACCAAATTCGAGGCATAGCCATCAATTAAAAACCTTTGTGTCCTTCGTGCCCTTAGTGGTTGATAAACAAATCAAGTACCCGGCGCAAACCAGATAAACCAGCTCAGTAACGCCAACAAACCAATAATCATGCTGAATGCATAGGTATACAGGTAGCCCGTCTGTAGTTGACGCACAATGCCTGATACCCAGCCCACCAGTTTTGCACTGCCATTAACGAGCAAGCCATCGATCAGCAACACGTCACCCAGTTTCCACAGTGTCCAGCCGGTGCCTCTGGCACCGCCGGCAAACACGGTCTGATTGAAATCATCCGCGTAGTACTTGTTGACGAGCATTTTGTAGACATTCGAAAAACGCCGGGCGGCCTGGTCGGCGATAGCGGGATTCTTCATATAGATATACCAGGCTGTGAATACGCCGGCCGCTGCCAGATAGACGGCGGGGCCGCTCAGCGCATGCCCGACGAAAGCAATCGGTCCGTGAAAATGCTCGGCCATCTCGCCAATTACATCGTGCGCGGGCAATACGTGGATGACACCGTCGAAATAATTCCCGAACACGACCGGGTCAATCAGATAGCCGGACAGAACCGAAGGAATCGCCAGCAGGATCAGCGGCACGGTAACAACCCAGGGTGTCTCATGCAGGTGCTCCCTGGTGTGATCGTCCATACGCGGTTTTCCGTGGAACACCATAAAGTACATGCGGAAACTGTACAGTGCAGTCACAAACACACCCAGCAGCACCGCCCAGTAGGCAATACCGGCACCGGGCAGCTGCGAGTGGTGCACCGCTTCGATGATGGTGTCCTTGGAATAGAAGCCGGCAAAGAACGGCGTTCCGATCAGCGCCAGCGAACCGACCAGGGAGGTAATCCAGGTGATGGGCATGTACTTGCGCAAGCCGCCCATGTTGCGCATATCCTGCTCATGGTGCATGGCGATAATCACCGACCCCGCAGCGAGGAACAGCAGGGCCTTGAAGAAGGCGTGGGTCATGAGGTGGAAAATCCCGGCGGCGTAGGCCGAGGCGCCCAGTGCCACCGTCATATAACCCAGCTGCGACAGTGTGGAATAGGCGATTACCCGCTTGATGTCATTCTGTACCAGTCCGAGGAAACCCATGAACAGCGCAGTAATGGAACCGATCACCAGCACAAAACTCAACGCCGTCTCCGACAACTCGAACAGTGGTGACATACGTGCCACCATGAAGATACCGGCCGTCACCATGGTGGCGGCATGGATCAGCGCGGATATCGGCGTCGGGCCTTCCATGGAATCGGGCAGCCAGACGTGCAGCGGAACCTGGGCCGATTTACCCATGGCGCCGATAAACAGCAGAATGCAGATCACCGTCATTGCCGACCACTGCGTACCTGCAAAGACTTCGATCGAGGCACCGGCCATCGACGGTGCCGCGGCAAATACCTCGGCATAATCCAGTGTATTGAAAACCGTGACGATGGCGGCGATACCGAGCAGGAAACCGAAATCGCCGACGCGGTTCACCAGGAATGCCTTCAGGTTGGCGAAAATTGCCGACGGGCGCTTGTACCAGAAGCCGATCAACAGATACGACACCAGGCCCACCGCTTCCCAGCCAAAGAACAGCTGCAGGAAGTTATTGGACATGACCAGCATCAGCATCGAGAAGGTAAACAGTGCGATATAGCTGAAGAAACGCTGATAACCGGGGTCATCATTCATGTAACCAATGGTATAGATGTGCACCATCAGGGAAACAAAGCTCACCACCAGCATCATCAGGGTGGTCAGCTTGTCGACCAGGAAGCCGATCTGCATGTTAATCCCGTCCGACACCATCCAGGTGTAAACGGGGCCGTTGAAGGTCTCCGCGCCGTTGATAACAATATGATTGAACACCACCAGCGACAGCACAAACGATGTCGCCACGCCGAGTATGGTCACCCAGTGTGCGCCGCTGCGTCCGATCACCTTACCGAACAGACCGGCTGATATGGCGCCCAGCAACGGCGCAAGAACGATGGCTAGATAGACATTCTCCACAGTGCTTATCCTTTCAATCCATCCAGGTCATCGACATTGATCGTCTGGCGATTACGGAACAGCACGACCAGAATCGCCAACCCGATTGCCGCTTCGGCCGCCGCCACCGTCAGGATAAAGAACACGAACACCTGACCGGAGATATCGCCGAGAAAATGCGAAAACGCGATGAAGTTCATGTTGACGGCCAGCAACATCAGTTCGATGGCCATCAACAGAATGATCACGTTCTTGCGGTTGATGAAAATCCCGGCAACACTCAGCCCGAACAACACCGCACCTAAAATCAGAAAATCAGAAAGCACCATAATATTTCGACGAAGAACCTGAATTCAGTCCTTTGTTTCCGCCTCCATTTTCACAAGCCGCACACGGTCGGCACTCCGCACCTTGACCTGCTCGGCGGGGTTCTGCGTTTTGGTCTCCGGCCGCTTGCGCAGCGTCAGGGCTATCGCCGCAATAATCGCCACAACAAGAATGACGGAGGCAATTTCGAACGCGTAGACATAATCGGTATACAGCACACTGCCCAGCTCGCGGGTATTACTGTAATCCGCGGCATGCCGTGCCGGCGCGGGCATGCTCTCGGCATCGAAGTACTTGCTGCGCAGCACCAGGTACATTTCCAGGATCATCAAGGCTGCAACCGTCAATCCCACCGGCAGATATCGCATAAAACCTTCCCTGAGCGGTGCGGTGTTGATATCCAGCATCATCACCACGAACAGGAACAGCACCATGACGGCACCCACGTAGACCAGCACCAGCGTGATTGCCAGGAACTCGGCTTCCAGCAACAGCCACAGCCCGGCACAGGTGAAAAAGGCCAGCACCAGGTGCAGTGCAGCGTGCACCGGGTTGCGTACAGTGATGACGCGCGTGGCGGCAAACACCAGGATCGCTGCCAACATATAAAAAACAAGTTTTTCAAATGCCATTCTTTTGACTCACTCGGCAGCTCTGCCCGCGACAAAGGGCACTAAGCTCAAACAGGCAATAATTTTGTTGTCCTGTAACATATTCCGTACCTTGGTGGTGACTAAATTATCTATAAGGTGCATCTGCTGCCCGATCGGCGGCAATCTGCTCTTCGTACGTGTCACCCATGGCCAGCAGTTTTTCCTTGGTCATGATGTTCTCACCACGGTTTTCGAAGTGATACTCGTACACCCGCGTTTCCACGATGGAATCCACCGGGCAGGACTCCTCACAGAATCCACAGAAAATACATTTAAACAGATCGATGTCATAACGCGTGGTACGGCGCGTTCCATCGTCGCGCGGCTCGGCTTCGATAGTAATCGCCAGCGCCGGACAGACAGCCTCGCACAGCTTGCAGGCGATGCAGCGTTCTTCCCCATTCGGATAACGGCGCAAGGCATGCAGACCACGGAAACGGGGCGACTGCGGGGTCTTTTCTTCCGGGTACTGCACGGTGATCTTTTTCGAAAACAGGTGTTTCCCGGTCAGCTGCATCCCCTTGAGCAGTTCCCAGAGCAGCAGACTTTTTACATAGTGTTTTATCGCTTGCATGGTATTACGCTCAATCGAACCAGGGACCGAGACCGCCCACGACGGCAGCACCTTCTATCACCAGCCAGATAATGGTCAGCGGAATAAATACCTTCCAGCCCAGACGCATGATCTGGTCATAGCGGTAGCGCGGGAAAGTGGCACGAAACCAGAGGAAAAAAAACAGGAACAAGGCGGTTTTCGCGATCAGCCACAGCATGCCCGGCACCCAGTCAAACATCGGCTCCAGCAGCGGGATTCCCTCAAACGGCGAAAGCCAGCCACCCATGAACAGCAGCGCTGCCAGGGTCGCGATCAAAATCATATTGGCGTATTCAGCGAGGAAGAACACCGCGAACGCCATGCCCGAATATTCCACGTGAAAACCGGCGACGATCTCAGATTCACCCTCCGCCACGTCGAATGGCGCACGGTTGGTTTCAGCCACACCGGATATAAAATAGATCACGAACAGGGGTAGCAAGGGCAGCCAGTACCAGTGCAGCACACTGCCCTGCTGTGCCAACACGATATCGCCGAGGTTGATGCTTCCTGCGGCCATGAGCACACCGACCAGCGCAAAACCCATGGCGATCTCATAGGACACGATCTGCGCAGCGCTGCGCATGGCACTGATGAAGGCATATTTCGAGTTCGACGCCCAACCGGCAATAATGACACCGTAGACACCGACAGAAGTCAGCGCCAGGATATACAACAGGCTGGCATCCACATCAGCCAGCACCAGACCGTCATCAAAGGGAATTACCGCCCACGCCGCCAGCGCCGGACCAATCACCAGGGTGGGGGCAATGACAAACAGGTAATGATTGGACTTGGCGGGAATGATGACTTCCTTGAACATCAACTTGACCGCGTCCGCAATGGGCTGCAGCCAGCCACGCGGCCCGACCCGGTTGGGACCGATACGCAGCTGCATATAACCGATAATCTTGCGTTCGGCATACGTCAGGTAGGCGACACAGAGCATCAACGGCACTACGATGATCAGAATTTTGGCCAGAATAATACCGCCGGTGATAATCCAGTCGATGAGTGAGGTGGTCTCCGTCATGATGCCTTCTTAATCTGTACCGAACCGAACGCTGCGCCGAGTTCAAGGGTGGTTTCGATGGCCTGCGATATCAGCACCGAGCCTTCAGCGATACTGTCATTCACAACGACATCCATGTCTGCATCCTCGTCACCCTGCAACACCACCGCCTTGTCACCGTCCGACAGGCCCAGTCTGGAGGCATCGGCAGGATTCAGACAAACACTGGCAACATCGGCATCGGGCGTTTTCTGCAGGGCGGTGGCACGGCGAACCATGCTATCGACGGCATACATGGGCAAATAATCGACGCGCTGCAAACCGCCGCTGCTTTCCAGGTAACCGACAAACTCTCCACAGTGTGTGTTATTCACCGTGACATCACCGATCAGCTGGCTCAGAGAATCCCGAAGCTGTTGCGAAGAGGTCTGGTTAAATCCATCCAGCTCGAGCAGCTTACCCAGAACGCGTAACACTTTCCATCCGGGCCGGCTGCCAGCCGGCGCACGCGATACGGCGGCAAAGCTCTGCCAACGGCCTTCGCAGTTCACAAAAGTGCCCGAGGTTTCGGAAAAACAGTTCATCGGCAGCAATACATCAGCGTATTCGCGCATGCGGTCCGTCATGTAAGGCGTCAAGGCGACGACGAGCTCGGCCTGCTGCATCGCGGCCAGTGCCTGGGCGCCATTGGCAAAATCGAATTCGGGCTCGATACCAAGCAGCAGATAGTTTTTCAGTGGCTGATCGATCATCTGTGCAGCGTTCAAGCCAGGGTTTTCTCTGGCCTGACCACCGGCAGTACGATGGGGTAATACGCCGGCCAGGCAGGCACCGGCACTGTTGGCACCATCAGACAGAAAACCCAGTTTCGCCCCGCTCAACCCGGCAATCAGTACCGCCAGCGCACGCAGAGTGGAAAAGGCCGGATGCATGCCGGCACCCAGGCCGAGAAGAACGCTAGCCTGCCCCGCTTCACTCAAGGCAGATGCCATGGCCTGCTCGGTGGCATCAGGCAGAGTCTGATCGATCACCGATTGCAGCGCTTGCGGTGCACGTGCTTTTTTGCTCTGCAGCAGTGCCGCTGCCACACCGGCCAGCGACTGAACCAGCCGGCTCGGTGTCACGATGGTTTTGTGCACTGTTTTGAACGTATAGGTGTAATCGACGGAATTGATAAACATCACGCTGGCGCCCGCCTTGGCCGCCTTGCGCAAACGGTGCCCGATGATCGGCTGGTCCTTGCGCGGATTACCGTCAACAATCAGGGCGGCGTCAACGTTTTCAAGCTCCTCGATGCTCTGCCCCAGGAACGGGAACAGCGGCTGATCCTGCTGGCCGGTGAAATCGGTCTGGCGCAGACGATGATCGATATTGCTGACGCCGAGGCCCTCGGCAAGCCGGCTCACCAACACCTGTTCTTCCAGTGTGGCGCTGGGCGACACCAGAATTCCCAGCTGATCAGCACCCTGATTTTCGACGCGATCACGAAAGGCCTGAGCCACAACGTGCAGGGCTTCTTCCCATTCGACCGCCTGCCAGCCGCTGACTTTCTTGATCATCGGCTGTTCGAGGCGATCGGCGCTGTTCACACCCAGGTAGGCGAAACGGTCACGGTCCGACAACCAGACTTCATTGATGGCCTCATTTTCCCTGGGAACGGCACGCATCAGCTTGCCACGGCGCGTGTGCAGATACAGGTTGGAGCCGACACAATCATGCGCCGCTATCGAGGCAGCCTGCTCCATTTCCCAGGCGCGTGCGGTGAAGCGGAACGGCCTGGAGGTCAGTGCGCCAACCGGGCAGACATCGATGATGTTACCGGACAGTTCGGATTCGATGTTGTGCTGGATGTAGGTACCGATCTCCACATTCTCACCACGGCCCATGCCGCCCATTTCCTTGAAACCGGCAATGTGCTGCAGGAAACGCACACAACGCGTGCAATGAATGCAACGTGTCATATCGGAGGCAATCAGGGCGCCGAAATCCTTGTCCCTGACGACCCTTTTCTTTTCGCTGAAGCGGGAGACACCGCGGCCGTATTCCAGCGCGACGTCCTGTAATTCACATTCACCGCCCTGGTCGCAGATCGGGCAATCCAGCGGGTGGTTGATGAGCAGGAATTCCATCACCGCACGCTGCGCTTTTTTCGCATAGTCGGAACGGGTGCTGATCTTCATGCCAGCCATCACCGGCGTCGCACAGGCGGGCAAGGGCTTGGGCGCTTTTTCAACCTCCACCAGACACATGCGGCAGTTAGCGGCTACCGGCAGCTTGTTGTGGTAGCAGAAGCGTGGCACAGTGATGCCGTTCTCATCGGTCACCTCGATGATCATCGAGCCTTTGCGCGCCTGATACTCGGCACCGTCAATTTCGATGGTCAGCATGTCATCAGCCACCGCGTCCGG
>JAUXDG010000226.1 GCA_030618475.1 Gammaproteobacteria bacterium
TTCAGTTTCGTGGCTTCCGGCATTCCATCGCCTTGATTTCCGGCGCCTATCATTGCCCGGAACATGAAGGTCAGATCACCCATTTTCAGGCGCTGTCCACCGCCTTATCCGCCACCGTCGGCACCGGCAATATCGCCGGTGTGGCAACGGCGATTTCCCTTGGCGGTCCCGGTGCACTGTTCTGGATGTGGGTGACGGCGTTTTTTGGTATGGCCACCAAGTTCACCGAGTGCACACTGGCACTGAAGTTCCGCCAGATCGACGAGCATGGCGAAATATCCGGTGGCCCGATGTATACGCTACTCCATGGCTTGCAGATGAAGCGTATGGCCATGCTGTTTGCGAGCTTTGCACTGATTGCGTCATTCGGGATCGGCAACATGGTCCAGGCCAACTCGGTTGTCGACGGCCTCGGCTACCTGTTTCCGGAAGTCCGTGACAACGCCTGGCTGGTGGGTGGTGTGCTGGCCTTTCTGGTCGGCATGGTGATACTGGGGGGCGTGCGACGCATTGCCCGCGTTGCCAGCACCATTGTACCTTTTATGGCATTGCTTTATGTCGGTGCCGCGTTTCTGGTACTGATCAACCACGCCGGACAGATAACATCTGCGCTGGCGACGATTTTCAATCATGCGCTGAATCCCTGGGCCGTTGGAGGCGCCGCAGTCGGCGAAGCCATACGCTGGGGTGTCGCACGCGGCCTGTTTTCCAACGAGGCCGGCCTGGGCTCCTCACCCATGGCACACGCGGCAGCAAAAACCAATGAACCGGTCCGCGAAGGCCTGGTCGCCATGATGGAGCCCTTTATCGACACCCTGGTAATCTGCACCATGACCGGTCTTGTCCTTGTGGTTACCGGCGCCTACACAGTGCAGCAGGACGATCTGGTCGGCGCCGCGCTGACGGCACACGCCTTTCAAAGTTCGCTTGGTGTGGCTGGTGCCGGCGTGGTCGGTATCGGGCTCAGTCTGTTTGCCTTTTCCACCATTATCGCATGGTCTTACTACGGTGATCGTTCAGCACATTTTTTATTTGGCGAACGCGCAGTGCAACCCTACCGCCTGCTGTTTACCTTTCTTGTCATGATCGGTGCGGCTGTACCCCTCGAACTGGTGTGGAACCTTGCCGATGTGACCAATATTCTCATGGCTTTGCCCAACCTGTTGAGCCTCGCCCTGCTGGCAGGACTGGCGCAAAAGCTGAAAAATGAGTATTTTGCCCGTTCATTTACGATTGAACAGAAACAGGTGGGGTCATGAGCGAGACAAGCACTGAGAGCGGGCTGAAATACGAAGATATCACCATCGGCACCGGCAGCTTGTGCAAAGGCCGCGGCCAGACCGCCATTGTGCACTACACCGGCTGGCTGGAGGATGGCAACAAATTCGACTCCAGCAGGGACCGTGACGATCCGTTCAGTTTTCCCATTGATTGCGGCTATGTGATTCCTGGCTGGGATGAAGGCGTCGTCGGCATGCAGGTCGGTGGTGTGCGAAAACTGACCGTCCCGCCACAACTTGCATACGGAGAAAACGGTGCCGGCGGCGTCATCCCGCCCAATGCCACACTGGTGTTCGAAATCGAGCTGCTGGAAATGTCCGAATAAATGCTACTCGAAGCGCTGGAAACACAGATTGAACAGGATGTCCGACGCGCGCTGGACGAGGACCTCGGCAGCGGTGACATCACTGCCCAGCTGATTCCGAAACAGCGTATCTGGAAGGCCAGTGTGTATACATGCGAACCGGCAGTACTGTGCGGACGAAACTGGTTTGACGCCGTATTCAAACAACTCGACGACAAAGTCGACATATGCTGGTATGTCGCCGACGGCCAAACCATTGTCCCGCACCAGGTGGTGTGCACATTAAAAGGCCCGGCCCGTTGCCTGTTAAGCGGTGAACGGACAGCGCTGAATTTTCTGCAAACCCTTTCCGGCACAGCCACCCTGGCCAACACTTACGCCAAACGGGTTGAAGGCCTGAACACCCGGGTTCTGGACACCCGTAAAACCATTCCAGGCTTGCGCCGTGCGCAGAAATACGCTGTACGCTGCGGCGGTTGCCACAATCACCGCATAGGGCTCTACGATGCTTTCCTGATCAAGGAGAACCACATTGCAGCAGCGGGCTCGATCGAAAGCGCCATTAGCAGCGCCCGCGCTTTGAACAAGGAACTTGCAGTCGAAGTGGAAGTGGAAAACAGTGAAGAACTCAAACAGGCCTTGCGGGCCGGTGCAGACCGCATCCTGCTGGACAACTTTGCGCCTGACGAAATCCGGCAAGCCGTAGCGCTGACCGGCAAGCGGGCTGAACTGGAAGCATCCGGCGGCATCACCCTCGACACCTTACGTCAATACGCTGAAACAGGCGTCGACTACGTCTCGATTGGCGCCTTAACCAAAGATGTTCGCGCCATCGATCTTTCCATGAGATTTGATTAGAGCATTTTGCTTCTAGAAACCTTGAGTCGAAACAATCTTTGCAAATGAATCAAGTTTCAAGAATTGCTCTCGCAAAGACGCAAAGCCCGCCAGGAATAATCCTTTTCGTCTTTGCGCCTTCGCGAGAAAATAAAGCACTCATCGTGACTTATTGGTCTGAGGCGAAGCCTCGCCAGGCTTGAATATCATGACACAGCAAAATCCACACATACTCGTTGTTGATGATGACCCCGACCTGCATGAACTGCTGGGGCGTTATCTTTCAGAGCAGGGGTTCGAAGTCACCGGTGTCGAGGATGGCGCTGCCATGGACAGATTTCTGGCCACCCGTTCAACAGACCTGATCATCCTGGATCTTATGCTGCCGGGTGAAGACGGTCTCAGCATTGCCAAACGCCTGCGTAGTGACAGAGACACACCGATCATTATGCTCTCTGCACGTGGTGAAGAAGTGGACCGCATTGTCGGCCTGGAAGTCGGTGCAGATGACTACCTGCCGAAACCGTTCAACCCGAGAGAACTGCTTGCCCGGATTCGAGCGGTGCTCAGACGCCCAACAGCGCCATCAAACGCGGAATCAGATAATGCACAAGAGCAGACTTTCAGCTTCGGGCCGTTTCGACTTGATCCTGTTACACAGGAGCTGACGCGCGATGAAGAAAAAGTCTCGTTAACCAGCGGCGAGTTTGCGCTACTCAAGATTTTTGTGGAGCACCCTAACCGGGTACTGAGCCGCGATACCCTTGTCGACAGGCTCAAGGGTTTTGAACGCTCGCCTTACGACCGCAGCATCGATGTACGCGTCACGCGTTTGCGCCGCAAGATCGAGAGCGATCCGAGCTCACCGGTATACATACATACCGTCTGGGGCGAAGGCTACCGTTTCTCTCCCGGCAACGAGACACGAGCGGCACACACATGAGCAAGCCGCTTACCCTGTTTACCAGAACAGGGATCACCTTGAGCATCGCACTCCTGGTGTTTGTCGTCTTCTGTATTGGTACGATGGTGACCTACATCGCGATTCCACTTGCCAGGCAGGGTTCTGATGATCTTGCTGCTCTGATGATACTGTCGGCGAGAACCTGGATCGAACGTCCACCGGCAACACGCCCTTTTCTCGAAGAGGAACTGATATCTGAGTATGAGTTGAAGGTCTCCCTGGCAGAAAAGCCCCTGCCTTGTTCAAAGACGCCGCTGCCCTATCTCATATTCCTCGAAGAGGCCCTCGAAAAACGGCTGGGCACCCCGGTGGCCGTCCGCAAAGGCGAACAATCCGTACCCTGGTTCTGCGCAGATATACCCATGGGAGGACAATTCATCCGCGTCAGCTTCCCCTGGTCACGCATCGGTGCTCAACCACCACTTGCCTTAATACTTATTATCGTGACCGGAGCGGTTGTCGTCCTGCTGACGTCATTGCTGCTGGTGCGCCGTATCACCCGACCTCTGGCACGCCTGTCGGAGGCAACATCACACATTGGCCATGGCGAAATACTCAAGCCACTGCCGGAAACCGGTCCCAGGGAACTGGTCGACTTGACCCACAAGTTCAACAGCATGGCAAGAGAGTTGACCGAACTGGTTGAAAACCGCACCACCCTGCTCGCCGGCATTTCCCACGACCTTCGCACCCCCCTCACCCATATGCGCCTGGCACTGGAAATGCTGGTGCCGGATAAAGCCGATGCGGCGCTGATTGAAAGATTACGGCGGGATACAGAACAGATGGATCAACTCATTGGTTATACGCTGGAACTGGCTCGGGGTCTGGAAGCTCACGAAGCCGAGGAAGTGGACCTGCGGGAATTTATCGATGGGATTATCACAAACTACAGACAACCGGACACCGTCATCGACTGGGAGCCACAAAGTTACTGCCCGGTTTCAATCGATACCATGGCCATGCAACGCGTACTGATTAACCTGTTTGACAACGCCATCCGCTACGGTGGCAACAAACCGGTGATGGTGCGTTGCCAGCGCGACAAAGAAGCTATCATTATCCAGGTACTG
>JAUXDG010000189.1 GCA_030618475.1 Gammaproteobacteria bacterium
TGCTTCTTCAATACCTTGCACCAAGCTTTCGGGTAGATCAAAGCTGCTAAAAGCAATATTTGTCATGTGTTCTTCTGTCATAGTTCCGAAGCATAACGAATTTATTCCGTTTATTCTCAGGTTTGGGCTTGCAATTTTCGTCTTTTTGGGCTGAAATCAATCCAACTGCAGTGCATGATGGATAGGCAGATAAGCAGCTCAGTCTGACAAGGCCCGCATTTCAATTTCAAAACCCCCGTTTAAATTAAATCAAATCTAAAATATTGGTGGCCAGGAGGCCCTTAGCGTGAGCGATACTATCGTTTATTTAACCGATGACTCTTTTCAAAATGAAGTTCTTGACTCCGCTGAACCCGTGTTGGTGGACTACTGGGCTGAGTGGTGTGGCCCTTGCAAGATGATCGCTCCCATCCTGACCGAGATTGCCACCGAGTATCAGGGCAAGGTCAAAGTGGCCAAACTGAATATCGACGAAAATCCGCAGACGCCGCCCAAATATGGTATTCGTGGTATTCCTACCCTGATGCTTTTCAAAGATGGCCATGTTGAAGCCACCAAAGTCGGCGCCCTGTCCAAATCCCAGCTGACAGCATTTATTGATACAAACTTGTGACACAGACCCGGTAACGGGCATTGTTCGACCCGGAGGATTCAATCCGAACCAAAGGTTAGCCAATTCCGCCCACGCTGCTGCAATAGCGGCGTACCGATACCCACCGCTGCCGGCCTTTTTTCCAGCGGTGCTGCCCCTGCCAACCTGAAGATTATAAAAGCTTATGAACCTGACTGAACTGAAACAAAAACCTGCAACCGAACTGATTAAAATTGCCCAGGGAATGGGTATCGAAGGTACCCGCTCCCGCAAGCAGGATGTCATTTTTTCCATACTGAAGTCTCACGCCAAGAGCGGGGAGGATATCTTCGGAGACGGTGTCCTGGAAATTCTTCAGGACGGATTCGGCTTCCTGCGCTCGTCCGATAGCTCCTACCTGGCCGGCCCCGACGATATTTACGTATCACCCAGCCAGATTCGGCGTTTCGGCCTGCGTACCGGCGACACAGTATCCGGCAAGATCCGACCGCCCAAGGAAGGTGAACGTTATTTCGCCTTGTTGAAAGTCAACGAAATCAACTACGACAAACCGGAAAATGCCAAAGGTAAGGTTCTGTTCGAAAACCTGACGCCTTTACACCCCAATGAACGCCTCAAGCTGGAACTGGGCAATGGCAGCACGGAAGACATTACGGCGCGGGTCATTGACCTTGCCGCCCCCATTGGCAAGGGTCAGCGCGGCTTGATTGTGTCACCCCCAAAAGCCGGTAAAACCATGCTGCTGCAGAATGTGGCACAGTCGATTACCAGCAATCATCCAGAATGCTATTTAATCGTTCTGCTCATTGATGAACGTCCCGAGGAAGTCACCGAAATGGACCGCTCGGTGCGTGGCGAGGTGGTTTCCTCGACATTCGACGAACCGGCCAGTCGTCACGTCCAGGTCGCCGAGATGGTTATCGAGAAAGCCAAGCGACTGGTCGAACACAAACGCGACGTGGTTATCCTGCTTGACTCCATTACCCGTCTTGCCCGCGCCTATAACACGGTGATCCCATCGTCTGGCAAGGTGCTTACCGGTGGTGTGGACGCCAACGCACTGCATCGACCCAAGCGATTCTTTGGCGCCGCACGCAACATCGAAGAAGGCGGTTCACTGACCATTATCGCGACGGCGCTGGTGGAGACCGGCTCGCGTATGGACGACGTGATCTACGAAGAGTTCAAAGGCACAGGTAACATGGAGATACACCTGGATCGCAAGATTGCCGAAAGACGCGTCTATCCGTCGATCAACATCAACCGCTCCGGCACCCGTCGCGAAGAATTGCTGACCAAACAGGATGAACTGCAAAAAGTGTGGATCCTGCGCAAACTGTTACACCCCATGGAAGATCTGGCGGCGATGGAATTCCTGCTCGACCGGCTCAAGGCTGTCAAGACCAACGACGCGTTTTTCGATTCCATGAAGCGCTAATCTGGATTCTTCACAAGGTGAATTGCGCAGCAAGACAAGGTGAATCGCCGCCAGGCGAGAGAGGGTCCCCTGGGGGAGAGGGTCCTCCAGAGGAGCCTCTCGGAATGTCCCATTCCTCACCTTCTGCCCTGGGGCACAACCTTAACCACAAAGGTCACTAAGGAATTTGTGTCCTTCGTGGTGAGAAATACGGTCTAACCCGTTTCCGAACTGAAGTGGCGATCCTTCAGACGTACATAATGCGCAGCTGAATATTGCAAAAAACGCTTTTCCTTTTCGGTCAATTCGCGCACCTGCTTCACCGGCGACCCCAGATAAAGATAACCGCCTTCGAGCACTTTGCCGGGCGGCACCAGTGCACCAGCGCCGATCATGCTGCCCGCCCTGATCAAAGCCCCGTCCAGTACGGTGGCGCCCATGCCGATCAAACAACCATTCTCCACCTGACAGGCGTGCAGGATGACCTTATGCCCCACCGTCACATCGCTGCCGATAACGAGCGGCATGCCACCCTCGGCATATTCACTGTCGTGCGTAACGTGCAGCACGGAACCGTCCTGGATATTGGTACGCTCACCGATTTCGATGCTGTTCACATCCCCGCGCACCACACTCATCGGCCAGACAGAACTGTCTTCGCCGATGCTGACCTCCCCGACAACCAGAGCCTGCTCGTCGATGTAAACGCTGGCATGGATATCCGGCTGATGGCCTTCAAAGCGACGAACTGACATAACAGGCTCCTAGACCCAGTACGCGGTACCCGTCATTACTTTAGAGGTCAGTTTCATAAGCTGCCTGACCGGCGGGGGAAGCTCAGCAGCGCCGGCCTTCTTCGCCGTAGCCCCGTGGTGCGCTTCGTCAAGTTTCATCTGTTCAAGAATGGCACGACTTTTCTTATCGTTTTCCGATATCTGTTTCAGGTGGCCTTCAAGGTGGCTTATCACCTGCTTTTCCGTTTCCACCACGAATCCGAGACTCCACTTGTCACCAATAACACCAGCCGCGGCACCAATCGCGAATGAACCCAGATACCATAAGGGATTCAGATAACTCACATGCCCGTCAAGCGCTTTGACACGCCGCTCACACCACTCCAGGTGATCGTTCTCCTCATCGGCCGCACGCTCCATGCGGTCACGAACGTCTTCCAGCCGCGCGGTCAGTGCCTGTCCCTGATAAAGCGCCTGAGCCGCCACTTCACCGGCATGGTTCACGCGCATCAGCCGGACCGACTCGAGTTTTTCCGACTTGCTGAGTTCGACCTCGTCCCGGTCATTGGCAGGATCAGGCCGCTCGGTAACCCGCGGCCTGCCGGCCAGGGTACGCAGCGCCTGGTCCAGGTTCATGATGAGGTGGTCTAAAGGACTGTAGCTGCGGTTTTTCATGCTGAAAGTGTCCGACATTCCAGGGACACTTGCAAATTCAGGCTTGCCGAATTTCGTAATCGTGGGTGATGGTAGCGGTCTTGCCCAGCATGATCGACGCGGAGCAGTATTTCTCCGCCGAAAGCTCAACGGCACGCGCCACACGTTTTTCGTCCAGTTCCTTGCCGGTGACGATGAAATGCACGTGAATGGCGGTGAAAACTTTCGGCTCCTGACCGGCCCGTTCGGCCTCAATCTCCGCCACACAGTCGGTAATGGCCTGGCGCGACCTGTTGAGGATCAGCACCACATCAAAGCAGGCACAGCCGCCCAGGCCCAGCAATAACATCTCCATGGGCCGAACGCCAAGGTTACGGCCACCGTAATCCGGCGGTCCATCCATGACCACAGCATGGCCACTCCCCGACTCACCCAGAAAAGTGGCATCCTGGACCCATTTAATCCGAGCCTTCATCACACGCTCCCACGCTTAAAAATCTGCGAACACTGTCACAAAAAAACGCTGGCCCATTGTTTGCATCCACTAATGTATCCCGTCAATTAAACGATACATGAGAAACAAGGGCCCGCGAAGGTACAGTCAGATGATGCTAAATACAATACCCGCTCCAATATTACCGGTCGGCGACACGTCGATTGACAAGTTTCTGGAACACTGCCACCGGCGGCGCTATCCGGCCAAGAGTGTCATTATTTACGCCGGTGATCAATCTGACGTCCTCTATTACATTGTCGAGGGCTCGGTAACGGTATTAATCGAAGATGAGGACGGCCACGAAATCGTTCTGGCCTACCTAAATCCGGGTGATTTCTTTGGTGAAATGGGGCTGTTCGGCGAAGACAGCAACCGCAGCGCCTGGATTCGCACCAAGAGCCAGTGCGAGCTGGCTGAAATCAGTTACAACCGTTACCGCCAATTGGCGGAAGAAGATGCCGGCATCCTGTTCGCGCTTGCCGGACAAATGGCCACGCGCCTGCGCAACACCAGCCGCAAGGTCAGCGATCTGGCCTTCCTCGACGTGACCGGCCGGGTCGCGCGCACCCTGCTGGATCTGTGCAAACAACCCGATGCCATGACCCACCCCGACGGTATGCAGATCAAAATAACCCGTCAGGAAATCGGCCGTATCGTCGGTTGTTCGCGCGAGATGGTGGGGCGCGTACTGAAGTCTCTGGAAGAACAGGGATTGATCACGGCCAGGGGCAAAACAATGGTGGTTTTCGGCGCTCGCTAAGGGGCAGCGTATCAGGCGAACAGTTCCGACAGCTTTTCGCCCGGCTCCGCGGCTTTCATGAACGCTTCGCCCACCAGAAATACATGCACCCCCTTGTTACGCATCCTTTGCACGTCGTCGCGGGTGTGAATCCCGCTTTCGGTGACCAGTAAGCGATCATCGGGGAAAGCGGACAAAAGATCGAGGGTGGTATCCAGTGTAGTAGCAAAGGTTCGCAGGTTACGGTTGTTGACCCCGATCAGGACGGCCGGCGTGGCCAGGGCGCGCTCCATCTCTTCGGCATCGTGCACTTCAACCAGGGCATCCATCTGCAGATGAGATGCCAGCTGTAACAATTCCATCAGCATGGCGTCGCTCAGCGCCGCCACAATCAGCAGAATACAGTCCGCACCCAGCGTACGTGCTTCGTAAACCTGGTAGGGATCGACGAAGAAATCCTTGCGTATTACCGGCAGTGAACAGGCTGCGCGTGCCTGCCGCAGGTATTCATCCGCACCCTGGAAAAAATCCACATCGGTCAATACCGACAAACAGGCAGCGCCGCCGCGCTCATAACTTCCGGCGATCGCCGAAGGTTCAAAGTTCTGCCGCAATATGCCTTTGCTCGGCGATGCTTTTTTAATCTCGGCGATAACCGCGGCCTGACCGGCGTTCACCCTGGCCTGCAAGGCATTGATAAAGCCCCGCGGGGACTCTGCCGTCTGCGCACGCTGGCTCAGCTGACGCAGCGATATCCTCGCAGAGCGATCGGCGATCTCCTCAACTTTGCGGCGGAGGATTTTTTTCAGAATGTCCGGGGCATCGCTCATCAAATACACTAGTCAGTATTTCTCACCACGAAGGACACGAAGGTCTCAAAGGCTTTCAAAGGCAAAGGGTTTCCGTATGTATACACCGTGCTATCCGTTAACAGCGTGTAGCTGGAATATCTTCTGCCGACATCGGGCAACATGTTGTTCTTTTGTGACCTTCGTGTCCTTCAAGGTGAATTGCGTAGCAAGACAAGGTGAATCGCCGATAGGCGAGAGAGGGTCCCCTGGGGGAGAGGGCCCTCCAGAGGAGCCTCTCGGAATGTCCCATTCCTCACCTTCTGCCCTGGGGCATGTGGTCAAGGTTGTAATTAGAAGCTGTTACTGAATTCAATCAGATCTTTGAATTTCTGTTTCGCCGCGCCCGACGCAATAGCCTGCTTTGCCGCATCGACACCGGCTTGCAGGCTATCGGCAATACCG
>JAUXDG010000049.1 GCA_030618475.1 Gammaproteobacteria bacterium
CACTGCCGTGGGCAAAGACATGGGTCAGGTACTCGGGTGGTTACCTGCCGAGCGAGCGCCGAGCCATGGAGAAGAAGCTGCGCGAGGGCGCGATCGACTGCGTGATATCCACCTCGGCGCTGGAACTGGGCGTGGACATAGGTGCGCTGGATGTGTGCGTGTTAAACGGTTACCCGGGCACCATCGCCGGTACCTGGCAGCGCCTGGGCCGTGCCGGACGGCGCCAGCGCACGGCGCTGGGTGTGCTGGTGGCGAGCAGCCTGCCGCTGGACCAGTACATTATCCGCAACCCGGAGTTTTTCCTCGGCGCCTCGCCGGAGCAGGCGCGCATCGATCCCGACCAGTTGCTGATCCTGCTGGATCATATCCGCTGTGCAGCGTTTGAACTGCCGTTCCGCGACGGTGACGCCTTTGGTAAGGAGGATCTCAAGGAAATGCTCGCCTATCTGCAGGAGCACGGCGTGGTGCACCAGGAAGGTGGCCAGTGGCACTGGATGGACGACAGTTACCCGGCCAACAGTGTCAGCCTGCGCTCGGTGGCGGAAGGCAACTTCGTGGTCATCGATACCAGCGGCGGTGCGCAGACGGTGATCGCCGAGGTCGATTACAGTTCCGCGCCGGAGACCATTTATGAAGGCGCCATCTACATGATCCAGTCGGCACCCTACCAGGTTGAAAAACTCGACTGGGAGGGCCGCAAAGCCTTCGTCACCCGCACGCGCGCGGACTACTACACCGACGCCATCGACTATACGCGGCTGAAAATCCTGGATGAAGAAAACGCAGGAGCAGCCGAAAAACCGACGGGCAGTTGTGCCCATCAGGGTATAAACCCCGCCTCCGGCGCGACGGGTCTGGAACACCATCGCGGTCAGGGGGCCGCACCTGCATGCTTCACTGTCTCACAGGGTGAAGTGCATCTGGTCAGGCGCATCGCCGGTTACAAGAAGATCCGCTATTACACCCACGAGAACGTCGGCTACGGCAACATCGACCTGCCCGACCAGGAGATGCACACCACAGCGGTGTGGTGGCAGGTGAATCCGGATGCACTGTTCGCGCCTGCGGGGCTTGGTGATTCCCCTGTAGGAGCGACCCCATGGCCACGATCATTCACGTCACACCAACAGGCGCTGGATGGTTTCCTCGGCGCCGGTTATGCCCTGCATATTGTCGCCGCCATGCGTATGCTGTCGGAACCGCGGGACATCGGCCGCGCAGTGGGCGACGGCAATGCCGAATGGTTTGCCACCGTCGGTGCCAACGGCCGCGGACAGATGCGCAACAGTGAGGGTGAAGCGATTGATCCCGGGCAGTTACAACGTTTTACGCCGACGCTGTTTCTGTATGACAACTACCCGGGGGGGATCGGCATCTCGGCGCCGCTGTTCGAAAACAGGGCTGCGATTGTGGCCGATGCACAGGCGCTGGTGAGTGCCTGTGACTGCGCGCACGGCTGCCCGAGTTGTATCGGGCCGATACTGGCGAGTGACGAGGTACGGGGGTATTCGCCGAAGCAGGTCGCATGGCGGGTGTTATCGCTGCTCACCGACCATAAACCGTAGGAGCGTCGCCCTTCGGCGCGATCAGTATAGCGCGATATCGCGGCCAGGAGGCCGCCCCTGCAGGCGAAATTAAAAGATCCAATGAACCTCAAATCCAGACTATCACGCCTGCAAAGCCAGGCCGGTACCGGCGTTGCTTCCCCTGCACCTGAACCCACGGTGTCGGACCTGCGCGCCCGCATTGCACAGCTGGAAAATAGAGGCCCGGGAAAAAGGGGACTTGCGCCTGCAGGAGCGCCGTCCTGCGGCGCGATCATGGCGGCACTCGAAGGCGAACTAATCACCGACGGCTTGATTCGCATCCGCAAGCGTTTTTCGCTCAGCGGGAAGCTCGGTTCGATTGCCTTGCAGACGTTACGCAACAGGCCGTGTCTGCCGGGCGAACCGGAAAACGAAAACCTGCGGCGCGTCTACATCGATACCGAAACCACCGGACTGTCCGGCGGCAGCGGCACCCTCGCCTTCCTGATCGGCATCGCCGTGGTCGAAAACGACGCCATCGAGTTAAGCCAGTTTCTCATGACCCGCTTCGCAGCCGAAGCAGCATCGCTGTCGGCCTTCGCCGAAACCCTCTCCCCCAACGACCAGCTGGTCAGCTACAACGGCAAAAGTTATGACCTGCCGCTGTTGATCACCCGCTTTCGCATGCAGGCCATGCAACACCCCTTCGACGGGCTGCCGCACCTGGACCTGTTGCACCCGGTGCGGCGTCTGTTCAGCCGACGCTGGGCTGACTGCCGGCTCATCAGCCTGGAACAGAACCTGCTTGGCTTCAGCCGCGTCGATGACCTGCCCGGCAGCGAAGCGCCCGCCGCCTGGTTCAGTTATATTCGCAGCGGTCAGGGTGCCCAGCTCATCAAAGTGGTCGAGCACAACCAGCAGGACATTGTCTCGCTGGCCGTTACGCACAGTGTGCTGACACAGGCCATTGCACAACCGCAGGCCTTTAATGTAGACCTGTACGCCCTCGCCCGCTGGCTGTCGGAAAGCAGTGAGGACGATGCCCGTGAACTGCTGCAGTCGCATGCAGATGAACTCTGCGACGACGGCAAGCGTTTATTGGGCCAGCTTGCACGGCGTGCCGGTCATTGGCCACAGGCCATCGCTATCTGGGAAGCCCTCGCCGCCGCCGGCTGCACCGATTCGCTGGAACGCCTCGCCAAGTATCACGAACACATCAGCAAGGACCTGGCCGCCGCGCGGCGTTGTTGCAACCTGCTGCCGGGCAACACCTCCCGGGAACATCGCCGCAGGCGAATTGAAGGCAAGTTAAACCGCCTGCTGTAGGAGTACTGCCCTTCGGCGTAATGGTTGTTGAGCGTCATCGCGGCCAGCGGCTCCTACAGGGGGTTGGTGGATCACCCGTAGGAACGCTACACTTCGGCGCGATATCGCGCGTTTTTGATGTAACTCAATTCCGTTCCATGCCAAATGCACTAAACTTTTATTAATTCGATTAAGGAGATGAAAAATGGCCGTCGCACAGACCGTTGAGGATTATCTGGCAAAGCACGGCATCGATTATGAGCTGGTATTGCATCCGCATACGAGTTCCAGTCACGAGACCGCCGAAGCCGCCCATGTCAATGAAGACCACATCGCCAAGGCGGTCATTGTCAAGGATACGGGCGGCTATGCCATGGTAGTGGTACCAGCCAGCAACTGGGTCGAAATTGAGCATCTTCGCAAGGAACTCAAGCGGGACTTTCACCTGGCCACAGAGGACGAACTCGCAGAGCTGTTCAGCGATTGCGAAGCGGGTGCTGTGCCGCCGCTCGGCCCCGCTTACGCGATCGAGACCTTCCTGGACCAGGCGCTGAGCAGCCTGGCCAATGTCTATTTCGAGGCCGGCGACCATGAAAAACTGGTCCATACCAGCGGGGAGGATTTTCGAACCTTGTTGGGCGGTGTCAGACACGGTTACTACAGTCATGATGATTGAGCCGTGAACACAGTCGCTGACCGACTCGGCTGATGCGATACCAACGGGGCATTTACGGCAGTCTCGGCTCGGCGCTGCTACTGGCGTTCATCCTGGCAGGGGGACTCTTCTATATGACACACATGCCCGGCAAACCCCATTCCGGCGCACTGCCGCCGCTCAGCAGCGGGGAGGCGCAGCTGGCCGATGGCCTCAGGCAGCATATCGCTGTGCTGGCCGGTGACATCGGTGAACGCAACATCTGGCGCGACGATACACTGGATGCGACGGCCGACTATATCGAAAAGACCCTGCAGGCGTCGGGCTATGTGGTGTCTTCACAATACTTCACGGTGCAGGGCAAGGCTGTGCGTAACCTGGAGGCGGTGCTTGACGGCACGTCACGAGCAGAGGAAAGCGTTGTAATCGGCGCCCACTACGACACCGTCAGCGGCTCCCCCGGCGCCAACGACAACGGCAGTGGCGTTGCCGCGCTGCTCGAGATCGCCCGCCTGCTCAGCAACAGGACACTGGCGCGCAGCGTCCGGCTGGTGGCCTTCGTCAACGAAGAAGCGCCCTTCTTCTACAGCTGGGAGATGGGCAGCCACCGCTATGCGCGCCGCGCCCGGAAACGTGGCGACAAGATCACCGCCATGCTCTCGCTGGAAACCATCGGCTATTACGCCGACGCCAAAGGCAGCCAGCGGTTTCCCAACCCGGTGTACGGCTGGCTGTATCCGGACACCGGCAATTTCATCAGCTTCGTGGGCAACATCAGATCGCGCAAACTGGTGCGGCAATGCCTGCGCTCCTTCCGCAGTCACACCGCCTTTCCGGCCGAGGGTGTCGCTGCACCGGGCAACATGACGGGCATCCACTGGTCGGATCACTGGTCGTTCTGGCAGGAGGGTTATCCGGCGCTGATGGTGACGGACACGGCGCCATTCCGCTACCCGCATTACCACGCCAGTACCGATACGCCGGACAAGATCGACTACGACCGTCTCGCCAGAGTGGTGGCCGGCCTCGCCAGGCTGACCGCGGACCTGGCGCAGCCAGGGCCATAGCGCTACCGTTCATGCCATAACAGCCGCGGAGCCGGTTCGATTTCATCAGTGCAACAGTTCCCTGGCAAGGTTGGTCAGGTTAGCCGTACCCCCGTTAGCGAGCATACTGACAAGACTGCCGAGACCGTCATTGTCCTTAACGAAGCGCAGAAAGCGGGGCATGATCGCGCTCAACCCGGCGCAGGCCATATCGCTGCCGATATCGAGTCGCTCAGCCAGACCCGTAACATCCACTGATATCAGCAACTTCGATAACTGCTCCCGGCCGTCGGCGTTCAACAACCTGGATAAGTCACTGCTCTGCAAAGCATCGATGAAGCTGGATATCGCCTCCGGTATAAAACGCTTTGCCTGGTCGCTGCTGAAGCCGGCATTTTTCAGTTCGCTGATTGCATTTCCAGCGTCTGCGTCGAGATACTGTTGCACGAGGTCCATCGTGATTTCCTCCAGGTCGGTAAATAACAGCTAGTCCTGTTCAGAAAAAACACTAGTGCTCTATCCATCTGATAACTACGGGTTCAGTTAGTTTGTCAACGTTCACGGCACCAACAGTAGGCGCCCTGCCCTCGCCGTTCAAGCAGCAAAAGGCAAACGTCACAAAAATTAACAGTTGCTGTCGAACTGTCACGACCCCAGACAGCCTCCCGCCGCTTTGCAAACAATTGTCACAAATGCGTCACTGCTATTGCGCAGTTAACCACCGTACATTCTACTTGCCAACCATGAGCGTTTTCATAGCAAACACCGGTCAAATTAAAGGAGTAACGACATGGACAAAATCAACGCACTAGCCGACCCCGATCTCATTCAAACTCTTATTATCCCGTGGGCCATCAAGATCGCTGTCGCGCTGGCGATATTCATCATCGGGCGCTGGATCGCCAAATGGCTGACCGGCGTGGTACGCAAACTGATGGCAAAATCCAATATGGATGACATGCTGATCCAGTTTCTCGGCAACATTGTCTACACCATCCTGCTGCTGGTGGTCGTCATGGCAGCCCTCGATCATATCGGCATCCAGACCACCTCGCTGCTGGCCGTGTTCGGTGCCGCCGGCCTGGCTATCGGTCTGGCCCTCAAAGACTCGCTGGGTAACTTTTCCTCAGGTGTCATGCTGATTCTGTTCCGCCCCTTCAGGGTGGGAGACTTCATCGAAGCCGGTGGAGAAAGCGGCGTGGTCGAAGCAGTCAGTATGTTTGCAACCATCCTGCGCACCGGTGACAATCGTGAAGTGATTATCCCCAACAGCCAGATCTACGGCGGTACGATTGTCAATTACTCGACCAATGAAACCCGCCGTATCGACCTGGTGTTCGGCATTGGTTACGACGATGACATCGCAAAGGCCAAACAGACTCTGGAGGGCATCATGCAGCAGGATGAGCGCATCCTGGCCTATCCCGCACCAGCCGTCGCTGTGGGAGAGCTGGCAGACAGCAGCATCAACTTCAACGTGCGTCCGTGGGTCAAAAGCGCCGACTACTGGCCGGTGCGTGCCGATATGCTGGAAAAAGTCAAACTGGCGTTCGACGCCAACGGTATCAGCATCCCGTACCCGCAACAGGATGTCTATATGCACAACGTTGCATAAGCCGCGACAGCATAATCGCAGATCGCGACAGGCACCGCCCCGTTCGGGCGGTGCCTTTTTTCTCCCCTCGGGCCGGAAACCCGCCTTCGTGTAACAAAGTTTCACATTTCCCACGTCGACGGGTGATTCCCAAACTCGCCGTTAACGCATAGAATCGGGTCGTAGGGAACCTCTGACGCTAAACATAACAGGTTAATCTCGATGCGAATTGCAGTCCTGGAAGATGATCCGGCCCAGCAGGAGTTGATATGCTGCTGGCTGACAGAATCCGCTCACGAATGTCACGGTTATCAATCCGGAAACACCTGCCGCGATGCCTTGCGTCGCGAGACCTTCGATCTGCTGATCGTGGACTGGAACCTGCCGGATACCAGCGGTCCCGAGGTGGTGGTCTGGGTCAGGGAAAACCTGGACTGGAACATACCGATCTTGTTCACCACCAGCAGGGACCGCGAAGAAGATATCGTGCATGCGCTGCAAAGCGGCGCAGACGACTACATGACCAAACCGATAAAACGCGGGGAAACCATGGCGCGCATCAGCGCCTTGCTGCGCCGCGCCCTGCCTGACAATGCGGATAACGAGCTTTACAGCTGCCCGCCCTTCGAATTCGATCTGCACAATCAGCAGGTGACGGTCGACGATCAGGCCGTCAGTCTTACCCACAAGGAATTTCAGCTGGCGCTGCTTTTGTTCCATAACAGCGGCAGACTGCTGTCACGCAGTTATATCCTGGAAAACGTCTGGGGCGTGCGTTCCGAGATCAGTACACGCACGGTCGATACCCACGTCAGCCGTTTACGCAATAAGCTGGGCATACGGCCGGATCGTGGCTGGCGCCTGAACGCGGTCTATCATCACGGTTATCGGCTGGAAACTGCAGAGCTGCTGGAAACAGGCTGATCATCGACAATGCCAGGACGACACCGGTGACCGTCATCTCAATCGACAGCGCAATGCACCGTTGCGCTCATAAGCCAGCATTGCAGCGGCACAGCAGGCTGGCTGCCCTGCTAATGGTCTGCCTGTTGCTTGCACTGACCCAACATCCCGCACACGCAGAAACCCAGTACTGGGTATACACGGTAAGACCCGGCGATAACATCTGGAACCTCACCGAAAAATACTGTGTCAGCGTACGCCACTGGAAACGCATACAAGGGCTCAACAATGTGCGCCTCGATCGCCAGATCCCGCCCGGCACAAAATTGCGTTTTCCGCTGGACATACTCAAATACCAGCCGGCGACCGCGCTGGTGGCACAAGTCCAGGGTACTGCGCAGCTGATTCGCGCCGGCAGCAAGCCGGCCGTCCCGCTGGCAGCCAAAACGTCCCTGCGCAGCGGCGACCGCATCGTCACCGGACCCGGCGCCAACGTGACCCTGCAGTTTGCCGATGGCTCGGAACTGCTGGTGCTGGAGGACTCTGAAGTCATCATGGACACCCTCAGTGCCTGGAGCACAACGGGCATGGTGGATACACGTGTCAGATTACAGGGCGGACGCGTCGATACACGGGTAAAACCCGGCCGGGGTCCCGGCAGCCGTTATCACATTATCACCCCGGCAGCTGTGGCGGCTGTTCGCGGCACGCGCTTCAGGGTTGCCGCCGACACACAGCAGCCGATCAGCAGAAGCGAGGTAACCGCAGGCACGGTAAACGTCGGCGATGCCGCAAGCAGCCAGGATATTCCTGCCGGCTTCGGCCTGGTATCGGAAAGCGGCAAACCACCCCAGCCACCGAGGCAACTGTTACCGCCCCCGGATCTCGCCGCAACCGCCAGCCTGTACAGAAGCCTGCCGCTGCAGTTCAGCTGGTCGCCCTTGCCAGGCGCACAGAGCTATCGTTTGCAGATTGCGCCGGACGAGAAGTTCGAGACCCTCATCGTCGACAAGTCAGCCGGGCAGCCCGGCTTGCAGTGGGCGGACCTGCCGGATGGCCACTATGCACTGCGCATACGCGGTATCGATAATGTCGGTCTGGAAGGTCTGGATGCTGTCGGGGTGTTTGAGGTCGACGCCAGACCCTTCGCCCCGCTGCCCACAGGCATGAGCGGAGGCACACTGGTTCACGAACCAACACCGGGCTTCAGCTGGAAACCTGTCGAGGGTGTACAAAGTTACCGCTTCGAACTCGCACGCGATGCGATGTTCACGCAAATGCTAACCCGCAAGCAGACCGACAGTACCGGCATCGGACTGACAGAGGCATTGCGGCCGGGCGACTATCATTGGCGTGTCGCCAGCGTTGACCCTGACGGCGACCAGGGGCCTTTCAGCCAGCCACAACATTTCTCTTTCCGCCCAGCGCTCGCGGCCCCCGCAGCGGTCGAAGCGCCGATTGTGGAAGACGCAACGCTGGTATTCACCTGGCAGGCTGTCGAACACGCCACCGCCTACCGTGTACAGCTTGCCGAGGACCCGGCGTTCGCGCGGATGGTCGCCGACACCAAGGTATCCGGAACCCGCGCGGAGATCAAACGCCCCCCTTCCCAGACCTACTATTTCAGAATAAATGCCGAAAACGCACAGGCTGAAGTCGGCCCGTACACACAAGCGCGGGAGATAAAGGTCCCGCCACATAACTACTGGGGGTTGTTGATATTCCTGCTACCCCTGTTACTGATGCTGTGACACTGCCCGGCAAGCGATCTGTCGCTTTTGCTGAACGCACCGCACTGGCCGCCCTGATCGTCGGCCTCGCCCTGCTGCTCTCATACAGCGACTGGTTATGGCGTTGGGACCGTGTTTTTTACGATGCCCAACTGCGCCTCTGGCAACGCCCGCCTCCCGACGATATCGTCATTGTCGCCATCGATGAGGCAACCCTGCGCGAACTGGGACGCTGGCCGTGGTCACGTGCGGTGCACGCAGCGCTGTTGGCCCGACTGAAGAACGAACAGCCGAAGGCCGTCGCATTTGATATCATTTTTGCCGAGCCGGATCTGCAGCATCCACTCGATGATGCAGAGTTTGTCGCCGCGGTCAGCAACAGTGGCCAGGTTGGATTACCGGTACTGATGGAACAACCACGGCGCGACGGTCAGCCGATCGAGACCATGCCCTTCCCCGAACTGGCCAGCGTTGCCGCTGCCATGGGACATGTTCACGTGGAACTTGACCCGGATGGCATTGCACGCTCTCTCTATCTTTTCGAGGGGCTGGGCAGCCCGTACTGGCCACACTTGAGTCTCGCCATGCTGAAGATAGCCGGTGAATCAAGCGGCGCTGAACGCGAAGCGCCCAGCCATCGGGAAACGCCGGATTCCCCCCTGCTGTGGGCGCGCAGTCATGCCCTGCTCATCCCGTTTGCCGGGCCGCCCGGTCACTTTCGGCACATTTCCTACAGACAGGTACTGGATGGCGATTTTTCTCCCGGCACGTTTCGCGACAAGTACGTACTGATAGGGCCCACGGCGGCGGGGCTGGGTGATGCGCTGCCGACACCGTTTTCAGGTTTCAGCCACTCCATGTCCGGTGTTGAGATCAACGCTAACATACTCGACACACTGCGCCGCGGTCTGGTCATATCACCGCTGCAGAAAACCTGGCACATGCTGCTGAGCGGATTGCTCGCCCTGCTGCCCGTGCTGGCATTCCCCGGGCACACCCCGCGCAACAATCTGTTGATGACTGCGGCTCTGCTGCTGCTCACCCTGGCGGTCAGCACCGCACTGCTGATGGGACTGCATCTGTGGTTTTCACCCACAGCGGCCTTACTTGCCATTACCCTGAGCTACCCCCTGTGGAGCTGGCGCCGCCTGGAATCCGCCATGCGGTACCTGGGCCAGGAGCTCGATCAGATGCACCAGCAACAGGCGATGCTTTCCGGCACGCGCCATATATCGGAACAAGCTTCCATGGATTTCATCACCAGCTTGCTGCCGGTGAGTGGCTGGAGTCTGTTCGATAGCAGGCGGCAACTCGTCAAGCGTTCAGGAAACGCACCGGAGATGCCGCCAGACATCGAATTCGACCAACGCTGGACAACACGTGGTAACTGTCTGTGGACCTGGCTGGAGCACACACCGCAACCACGCCTGCTGGTGGGTGTACGCTGGAACGGCGGACAGCCGCCTGCTGCGAGCGAACAACGCCTGCTGGACAGTTTTGTGAAGCAATCAGCTATCGGTCAGAATATCGAACCACACAGCGCGGCAAAGGACATACAGTCGCGCATCAACCAGGTTCAGCGGGCCACCAGCCAGTTACGCGAGCTACGCCAGTTTATCGATGACAGCCTGGCCAACATGGCCGATGGCGTCATTGTGGCAGACTTCCGTGGACAGGTGCTGCTGTCCAATGCCCGCGCGGCCTGGTACCTGCGCGGAGATGACAATCGGGACCTGATCGGCCTGCCGCTGATGGATTTATTGAACGACGTGGTACTGGAGCAGGCAGGCCGGTGGCCGGACTTTCTGCGCAAGGTGATGCTCGAAGGCAAACGGTCTCAGTCAGGCGCACGGCACCGCAATGGTCGCGACCTGCTGGTGCAGGTGGCGGCATTGAATACGGAATCGGTCCGACTGTCCGGACTGGTATTCAATTTCTCCGATATCAGCCTGCTCAAGGCCAGTGAACGCAAGCGCAACGAGCTGCTCAACTTCCTCTCTCATGACCTGCGCGCCCCGCTGGTATCCCTGACTGCTTTACTGGATCTTGCCAGGAACCAGAAACCGGCGGCTGAACTCGTCACACTGCTACGGCGTATGGAATCCCATACTGGCAAAACACTCAATCTTGCCGAACAGTTTCTGCACCTGGCACGCGCGGAAAGCAGCGAAGGTTTTGTATTCCGCGATGTCGATATGGTCAGCGTTGTCCTGAATGCGGCCGAACAGGTCTGGGGTCAGGCCAGGGGCCGTGGTATCCAGCTGCAGCAGCATATCGACATCGATGAGGCGTGGATATCGGGCGACGGCGGGCTGCTGGAACGTGCGCTGGTCAATCTTCTCGACAACGCCATAAAATACAGTGAGACAGGCAGCCATGTGACGGTGACCCTGACACTGGACAGCGCTTCGGTGCGCTGCTGTGTAGCTGACCAGGGTAGCGGGATTCCTGGTGAAGAACTCCCACGCCTGTTTGACCGCTTTCACCGGGTAGCACAAACCGGTGCACGGGAGATACAGGGGGCCGGACTCGGGCTCGCCCTGGTTGACGTCGTTGCCCGGCGCCACGGTGGCCGTGTAGAGGTAAAAAGCGAGCAAGGCCGGGGCTCCTGTTTTTGTCTGGTCATTCCCTACCATGCAGACAAAAAAACGGCGGGCTGAAAAGCCCGCCTGCCAAACTGGGTGGCAAAAGGAGACTATCGCCGCCTGGACGTCAGCGTCGCTGAGCGTCAGGTGGCCACCTCTTTGGGTGGCATGTACCCCCGGTGCTTCCCCTGAAAATGTGTATTAGGTTAATAAGTAACCGCCGGCGGAAGTTTTTTCGCCTGATCAACCCAGAACCCTATTTGTGTAGCATTCGGCACCTGTTTGACCAGACGTTTTTGTTTGTTGATTTCGCGCATCCTGTCAGCCAGATTTTCCGGATTGCGGTTGCGTAATTCCTTGACAGTATCGACACCGGAGGCCTCCAGCAATTCAGCCCACTGCCCGGCAATACCTTTGATGCGAAACAAGTCACTCATATTGACCCATTTAAGGATCAGCTTCTCGTTTATGCCGCAGCGCTCTACCAACTGCACTCTGCGTTTACGCTCGCCACCTTCGGCAAGCAACTGATCGGTATTGATCACACCAGCCGCCTTTAACACTTCTGCGTATTTCGGGCCGATGCCCTCGATCTCCTTGATGTTACGGCTCATGACGCTTTCGCTCCTCTACACGTTATTTTTCAGGTCTTTCAGCGTCTGCTCAGCCAGCCCTCCATTGGCCACAGCACCGGCTGATTTCTCTGCCCTGAATTCTTGGTCAACTTGGATACGCATACAAGGGGGCAATTGTTAACTTGTGTTAAAGCTGCGCCTGAACGGCCGGCAAACACGCTATCGCGGTCGGGGGAACGCTTACCGCTCGCCAATTGCTTCGTAGCCGCTCAGCTCCAGGTAACCCCTGCCGCGGTGACTGCCCGACACCTGCACGGCGCCCTCCCAGTACCGCACGCTGTGATCCATCAGCTGGTCATCCAGCAGCGCCTGTACTTCGAGATCCAGCTCGTGTTCGGCGACTTGCAGGCGCCAGGCAAGCGGATAACGTGCACCGTCTTCGGCCCGCCAGTGACGCAGCGGCGTCAGCTTCACGGCATCAGGCAGCAGCGCCTGGCTGCTGCCATCGGCTTGCACCAGGCTGCCACGGCTGAACGGATGTGCCCTGCCCTGCTTGTCGCGCAACTGGTAAAACATCAACTCGCGACCATCCTCCAGTTGCAGGGCGAACCAGTCCCAGCCGGCCTGATCTTCATCGAGCGCGGAACTGGACCACTCGCGATCCAGCCAGGAATCCCCCGCCACGCGGTAACTGGCATCACCGATGCGCAGTTCACCGCGCGTCGGCAGACGCGTAAAGGAATAGTAATAGGAGGCGTTACCGGGGCTGGCATTTTTACGCGACAGACCGTCTTCACCCTGCAGCACCAGCGGCTTGCCACCGGCCTGCAGCTGCAGGGACAGACCGATGTCATCGTTGCCGGCCGATAACCGTAAGGGAAACAGGTCCGTGCCACCGCGCAGGGACCAGGGTCCCAGCCATACCGCAAACGGCGACGTGCTGGCACCGGCCAGGCCGGCGGCAGCACGGGCGAAACGTTCGGCCGAATGGTGCCGGCCGGCGGCGACGTCGCTGATGGCGATATGGCCCATATAGATCTGCTGCGTTCGCCACGCCGAGTCCGGTGCCGCTTCACCGGGACGCAGCCCGACACGAAACAACGTGAACTGGTAACCGAAACGCCGCCCGCTTTCAGCGTGCAGGTTACCCGTCAGGTACCACCACTCGGTAGCGAATTCGGGGTGCGCGCCATGATCTTCGGGAAAGCGAAACGCGCGTGGCTGCAGCGCCCGGGCAAAGCCCGCATCAGGTACCGAACCCATGGCCCGGTCTACGCCTGGCTTGGTCCCGGACACCGGCCCATCGTCTTCGCAGGCCACCACCAGCAGTGTCAACAGCAACAGCCATAAACGACCCACCGTCAATCCTCCCGCAGTTGTGGTGCCGGATCCCCGTGAGGTCAAAATACACATCTCACTCGCTCGTGGCTTAAGCCTCAAGGTATCAACCCGAGATTTTCAACGCCCGCCCAAGCCTTGACCAGTACGAGAACAGCGCGAGCACGCTCAGAGCGCCGAACGCGGCGAGCACTTCAGCCTTCCCCGACAGAAGCCAGAACCAGTAAGATGTCTCGCTACCGTCAATCCAGCGAACCACATTGTCGCCGAAGACGACGAAGAATAGCATCGCCGCGACATAATGAACGTTGATTGTGTGCGGTTCAAGAACATCGGCTTCGTCCCCATCGGGCCTCTCCGGGATATGGGCAAACGATAGATAGATGAAAGCGACCACGATATTGGTCACGTTAAAGCCTACAATTAGGCCCAGCGGTAGTATTACTCGCCACCACGACCAAGTATCAATTACACTGAGTTTCAGGACCAGCATGACAAAGCTAATGGCGCCGC
>JAUXDG010000102.1 GCA_030618475.1 Gammaproteobacteria bacterium
ATGGGCTATGGCGATATGCTCAATACCGTCGCGGCAACACAACACACTGGAGGATTGCCAGATGCGTATACCACAAGTCGGTTTTTCGACATTTCAGATACTCAGCGCCGGAATCATGATCGCCAGCGCCGCTAACACAATGGCATCGGGCTTCGCGCTAATCGAACAGGGCGCCAGCCAACAGGGGAATGCCTATGCCGGCGCAGCTGCCTCCGCTAACGACGCATCCACCATCTACTTCAACCCTGCCGGCATGACCCGATTGCCCCGCCAGCTGGTTGCCGGCGCACACTGGGTGTCGACATCGGCCAAATTCAACGGCACGGCCACGGATCCCGCCGGCCTGCCTGCCTCAGGCGGCAACGGCGGTGACGCCGGTGAAACCGGTATCATCCCCAACCTGTATTTCAGCGCGCCGTTGGGTAGCGGCATCTTTTTCGGCGTCGGCATCAATGCGCCATTCGGACTGTCCACCGAATACAACGACGACTGGAAAGGCCGCTACCAGGCCATCGAATCCGAACTCAAAACCATCAATATCAACCCTTCGCTGGCCTACAAGGTCAATAACCAGCTCTCTGTCGGGGCCGGTTTCAACATGCAGTACATCGATGTCAAACTGACCCAGGCCATCGACCAGGGCAGCCTGTGCGTACCCACCCAGCAGCAGCTTCAGGCTGCCGGCTTCCCGGGCGCCGATCCGGCCCTGTGCGCCGGGCTCACCCCGCAGGGCAGCGATGCTTCTGCCAAGGTCGAGGGCGACAACTGGGCCGGCGGCTACAACGTCGGCCTGTTGTATGAGCCAGTGCCCAGCACCCGCATCGGCCTGTCCTATCGCTCAAAAATCCAGCAGAACCTGACCGGCAAGGCGAGGTTCAGGAACACCATCCCGCAATTCTCCAGCTTCAATATTTTTGTCAAAACCGATGTCAGTGCTGATGTCGACCTGCCGCAGACCGCTTCATTGAGCGTCTATCATGACCTCAACAGCCGCTGGTCGGTGATGGGGGACGCCACCTGGACCGGCTGGGATAATTTCGACGAATTGAGAATTGAGTACGACTCGTTCCAGCCGGATACCGTTATCAACGAAAACTGGAACGACGTCTGGCGCTTCTCGCTGGGCGTGGATTACCGGTATAGCAGCAGCTGGACGTTCCGCGCCGGCACAGCCTACGACGAATCACCGATTCCCGATGCCAGGCACCGGACGCCCCGTATCCCGGGCGACGACCGGATCTGGACGTCGCTGGGCTTTGGCTACCAGGCCACCGAGTCACTGGGTATCGACGTGGCCTATACACACCTGTTTATTGATGACCCGAAAATCAACAGCGGAGAACCCACGACCGGCAGCTTAAACGGGAGATACGACGATGCCGACACGGACATCATCAGCGCCCAGCTGGTATGGAAGATCTAGGAGGGGGGGGCAAAATCGACAAAGGGGGCAGATTTACCCGTTGTAACTAAACGTAAAAAAGGGGTCGGAGGAATTTTTCCTCCGACCCCTTTTTTATTAACCAGCGGCTGCTTACGCTTTCTTGATCAGAAATTCGTATTTACCACCGACTTCCTTTGATTCCAGCAGTTCATTACCGGTCTGCTTGGCGAAGGCCTCGAAGTCCTTCACAGAACCCGGGTCAGTCGCGATAATGCGCAGTATTTTGCCGCTGTCCAGCGTATTAAGCGCTTTCTTGGCCCGCAGGATCGGCAGCGGGCAGTTCAGTCCGGATGCATCTAATTCTTCGTCAAAATTTGCCATCGTACAGCGCTCCTTAACGTGTATTGATGATTAACCGTCAGTCGGTTCCAAAAGATGGGTCGCCTTTATAGGACAAGTACCGGCCAAACGCAAGCCCAACCCCCTGTACACCCCCTTTCACCAGTAAAACCTTTTGGCCACCCGACCAAAACCCTGTTACTGGAAAAAAGCACGAATCTGCGCCGAACGCGCACCATTATGTCAATAAAATACTCTTTCCCGCTGATTGCGCCACTCCTCTATGGCATATTACATGAATCCATCGGCTGTTTACCGGAATGCCCCGCATATCAATAAAAGCTAAGGCTTATCCAAGGAAATTGCCAAGCCAATGGTAGTTTCCAATAGTCGACTAGGGTATTCTCTTGTCAAATGAAATTTCGTTGGTTAATAACTGCTGTTCTGTCTGGAACACTCGTCTACCCTCACTCTTTTGTTTCGAGCGAAATAACCGGTAACGACTTGCCGGATTTCGGAGACTCCAGCGGTTCACTGATTTCGCCTGCCCAGGAAGTGGAACTGGGCGCGGCCTTCATGAACAGTATTCGCGCTCAGGCCACGCTCGTCAGCGACCCGGAAATAGACGGCTACATCCGACAACTGGGTGACCGGCTGGTCGCCAACAGCGACGCCCCCAGCTATCCCTTCACCTTTTTCGTGGTAAAAGACTCCTCAGTCAACGCATTTGCCGGACCCGGTGGTTATATCGGTATACATACCGGCTTAATGCTTACCGCACGCAACGAAAGCGAACTCGCCGGCGTCATGGCACACGAAATCGCGCACGTCACTCAACGCCACCTGTTACGCGCCTATGAAAGTGCCAACCAGATGAACCTGCCTACAGTGGCTGGCATGATTGCCGCCATTCTGCTGGGCGTAGCGACCGAAAACGCGGATGCCGGTATAGCCGGCGTTTCAGCGATTCAGGCCGGTAACATCCAGCGTCAGCTGAATTTTACACGCGCCAATGAAAAAGAGGCAGACCGTATCGGCATCCAGACACTGGCTCGATCCGGAATCGATCCCTATGGCATGCCCAGTTTCTTCGAACGCCTGCACCAATCCACCCGCCTGTATGGCAATAGCATGCCGGAATTCCTGAGCACCCACCCGGTCACCACCGACCGTATTGCCGAATCCATGTCTCGTGCCGAGGAGTACGGCCACGGCAAAGAACTCGACTCCCTGGAATTCCAGTTAATACGCGTCCGCTTGCAGGTGCTGGATTCGAACAACCCGCAAACTGCTCTCAAGGACTACCAGTCCCGCGTTAAAAAGGCGTCCGCCGGCCCCGCCGAACACTATGGGCTGGCACTGGCGTACTGGCGTAACGGCGCTGACGAGAAGGCGCAGAAGCAGTTGCTGGCGCTGATGAAAGACGACCCGGATCGCACAACATACCGCACTGCGCTGGCGCAAATACAACTCGAAAGCGGGCAAACACAGGAAGCCCTGAGCCTCTACAAAGACACGCTGAGCCTGTACCCGGGCGACCTGATTATCGGCCAGTATTACGTGGCGGCATTAATACAGGCTGGCCAGGCAAAGCAGGCGCGCGCCCAGGTCCAGAAAATGTTACGCAATAAGCAGGCGCGTACGGCCGGGATTTACAAATTATGGGCCAAGGCTGCCAGCATCAGTGGTCCCGCCTGGGAGACAAATGTCGCCTCTGCAGAAGTCTATAACCTGTATGGCAGCCCCAAGCTTGCCATCGACCAGCTGAAACAGGCACTTAACCATAAAGGCCTCAGTCAGTATGACCAGGCTCGCATACAGGCCCGTTTGAAGGAGTTAAAGCAGATCCTGGCAGCCCGCCAAAAAAGATAGGGGCCTATTGGGAATAAAAGCTTTGCCTGCCCCGTCTTCCGGCTAAGACTGTTTAAAAATAACAAACCTGTCGTTTTGACTCTAAGGCGCCAGAGAACTATATTTTAGAGTTTTACATTAAAGCCTGTTTTTAACTCGCTGGGTTTGCTATCACTTCGCAGCCCATTGCCAGACAGCTGGCACAACACTTTACGAAGTGCACTGAAGGAGGACATGATGCGGAAATTTCCCAGCATCCTTAAAACTGCAAGTTCTATGCTGGCGCTGGCCGGCAGTATGGCATTGCTCCCTGCTCCCGGCCTGGTCCTGGCAGAAGACGCCAGCTCGGTTGTAGATCAGGGCAAAGCGGTCGCATTCGATCGCAAGAAAGGCAATTGCCTGGCTTGCCACCAGATCGCCGGCGGCGACCTGCCTGGCAATATTGCCCCCCCGCTGGTGGCGATGAAAGCACGTTTCCCCGACAAATCCAGGTTACGCGCGCAAATCTGGGATGCTACCAAAATAAACTCGAACAGCATCATGCCACCGTTCGGGCGTCAGCAGATCCTCAGCGAGAGTGAAATTAACAAGATTGTGGAGTTTATCTACACGCTATAACGCCGTGTAGAACGCAAATCAGGAGACAGACTAGTGATTGACATGAAACGCAGAACCTTTCTGAAAGGGTCCGTAGCCGCCGGGGCCATCAGCGCCGCGATGGGTGCCGGACTGTTAACCCCGCGCATGGTGCTGGCCGCCTGGCCTACTGCAGCCTTTGAAGCCAAGACTGTTGACAGCGCACTGGACGCCTTGATGGGCTCTCACCAACTGGAAGGCTCGGACAAAATTTCCATTCGCGCGCCGGATATCGCAGAAAACGGAGCCGTTGTGCCTATTTCAGTGGAAACCAGCATTGCAAATCCAGAGTCCATCAGCATCATCGCTGAAAAGAATGCATCGCCCATGACAGCATCCTTTCTGCTGGGTACCGGTGCACAAGGTTTCGTATCCACCCGCATCAAGATGGGCAAGACTTCCAGTGTGATTGCCGTTGTGAAGGCTGACGGAAAACTGTACAGCACTGGTAAAGAAGTCAAGGTCACCATCGGTGGCTGCGGCGGTTAATTAGATTAGAGGACATATCAAAATGGCATCGATCAAGATTCGAGCAAAATTGAGCGGCGACGTCACCACTGTCAAGACGTTGATCAAGCACCCGATGGATACTGGTCTGGTTAAAGACAAGAAAACGGGTAACGTGATTCCTGCGCACTTCATTCAGGAAGTCACCTGCGAACACGGCGGCAACAAGGTGATGACTGCCATGTGGGGGGCGGCTGTTTCGAAAAACCCCTACCTGTCATTCAAGTTTACGGGCGCAAAAGCTGGCGACACGATAAAATTGAGCTGGGTCGACAACAAGGGCGAAAGTGACTCGGCAGAAACCCAGGTCAGCTGATAAATATACAACCCGCCAGGATAATATCCATCACCGGAGGTGGAGAACCTATGAAAAAACTGCTAACCATCGCCGCAACTCTAGGCCTTATCAGTGCTGCATCCGTTGCAGTCCAGGCCAGTCCTCAACAGGATCTGAAAGAGTTCCGTGCATATTTCGCAGAACGTTTCCCTGACGTACCTTTCAAGGAATACGTCAATGGTGTGTACTCAATCGACCAGGCTTCCCGCGAACAGTGGGAAGCCATCGAGGAGTTCCCGCCCTACGAGCTTAATATCGATAACGGCAAACAGGCATTTAATACGCCGTTTAAAAACGGTAAAACCTATGCCAGCTGCTTTCGCAACGATGGCGTCGGCATCAAACAGGATTATCCGTATTACGATAATGCAACAGGCAAAGTCGTCACCCTGGAAGCTGCAATCAACGAGTGCCGCAGCGATAACGGTGAAGAGCCATTAAAATGGCAGAAAGGCGAAATTGCCGATATCTCTGCCTATATGTCCTACACTTCGCGCGGAAACAAGACCAATGTCGTGGTTCCGGGTGATGAAGGTGCCATGGCAGCCTATACGCGTGGCAAGAACCACTTCTATGCCAAACGGGGCCAGCTCAACATGTCCTGCGCCGACTGTCATCTGTGGAACGCCGGCAACCGTATTCGTGCCGACCTTCTCAGTCCAGCTCTGGGGCACACCACGCACTTCCCGGTGTATCGTTCCAAGTGGGGTGGCCTGGGTACCATGCACCGCCGTTACGGCGGCTGTAACAAACAGGTACGCGCCAAACCTTTCAAGCCTCAAAGTGATGAATACCAGGCGCTGGAATACTTCCATACCTACATGAGTAACGGGCTGGTTATGAATGGCCCGGGTGCACGCAAATAGGCACCTTCGTGTAAAAAAGCCCGGTCACATGACCGGGCTTTTTTGTTTTCGCCTTAGGAATAAAATACTCGCAAACACGTCTTTTTTAAGCAAGCCACTCAATGGTACTACTCGTCAAGTAAGGATCACAGCATGAACATCAGTCGTCGAGAATTTCTGCAGATGCTAGCGGTCGCGAGTGCATCGGGTATTTCACTTCCCGCTTGCGAGAGCAGTAACGCGGCAAAAAAGTCCACCAGCCCATATGAACTGCCGGCATTCGGTAACGTCTCACTCATGCACTACACGGACTGCCACGCCCAGCTGATGCCCATCTATTTCCGCGAACCCAGCATCAACCTCGGTATCGGATCAATGAAAGGCAAGCCACCACATCTGGTGGGCGACAAGTTTCTTTCCTACTATGGGATCAAACCTGGAAGCCGTGATGCCCATGCCCTTACTTACCTGAATTTCGTAGAAGCGGCCAGGCAATTGGGTCAGGTCGGTGGCTTTGCCCACCTTTCCACATTGGTTAAAAATATCCGTGCACAGCGCCCTGGCTCGCTGTTGCTGGACGGTGGTGACACCTGGCAGGGTTCCGGCACCTCGTACTGGACGGACGCCCAGGATATGGTCGATGCCCAGAAACTACTGGGTGTCGATGTCATGACTGCGCACTGGGAAATGACTTTTGGCGCTGAGCGTGTCAAGGAAATCATCGAAAAGGATTTCAAGGGACACATCGACTTCGTTGCACAAAACATTATCGACAACGAATGGGGCGAACCGGTATTCCCGCCCTATGTGATAAAAGACATCAATGGTGTCCCTACTGCCATAATCGGCCAGGCATTCCCTTACACTCCGATTGCCAATCCACGGTACATGGTACCTGACTGGAGCTTCGGCATCCGTGATGACCGCATGCAGCAAATGGTTGACGAAGCACGCGGCAAAGGCGCCCAGGTCATCATTGTGCTGTCACACAATGGTATGGATGTCGACCTGAAGATGGCTTCACGGGTCACAGGCATCGACGCCATTATGGGTGGTCACACCCATGACGCCATACCGCGCCCGGTTGAAGTCAAGAATGCAGGCGGTACGACCCTGGTAAGCAATGCCGGCTCCAACAGCAAATTCCTCAGCGTGCTCGATTTAGACGTCAAGAACGGCAAGGTGCGGGATTATCGATATCATCTGCTACCGGTGTTCTCCAATCTGCTGGAAGCAGATAAAGAAATGTCTGCCTATATTGACAAGGTACGTGCACCTTACATGGATAAATTGGGCGAACAGCTCGCAGTCACAGACGAGTTGCTGTACCGGCGCGGTAATTTCAACGGCACTTTTGACCAGATCATCTGCGATGCGCTAATGGAAGTTCAGGGTGCCCCGATTTCGCTTTCACCCGGTTTCCGCTGGGGTGTCAGCGTCATGCCCGGTGAAGCTATTAGCTTTGAGCATGTGATGACTCAAACCTCAATCACCTACCCGAGCGTTACGCTCAACAACCTGAGCGGTACCCGCATCAAGGAAATTCTGGAAGACGTCGCAGACAACCTGTTTAACCCGGATCCCTACTACCAGCAGGGCGGTGATATGGTTCGAGTCGGTGGCCTGAAATACAGCATTGATCCGGCAGCTAAAATCGGATCACGCATCAGTGACATGGAACTTGACGGCAAACCCCTGGATGCCAAGGCCGAATACCCGGTTGCCGGCTGGGCAAGTGTCGCACAGCCGCTGGATGGACGTCCGGTATGGGATGTCGTAGCGGAATATCTACGCGACATAAAGACGGTCAAGCATGTGGAATTGAATCAACCTGTCATAAAAGGCGCCAGCGACAACCCCGGCTTTTCCGCCACGACGTGAAGCAGGGTGCCGACTGGGGCGGAATGCTGCGTTGCTGCACATATGCGTGACCGACGGTGATAGGGAGT
Organism: Gammaproteobacteria bacterium; assembly: GCA_030618475.1. GTDB lineage: Bacteria > Pseudomonadota > Gammaproteobacteria > DSM-19610 > DSM-19610 > Thiogranum. Next base: position 7,849 of record JAUXDG010000102.1, read on the forward strand.
TATTAATCAATCGGCACCTGTTGGCCAAGGCTGGATAATATGGCCGCCAGGCGTTAAGAAATCACGCGCACTGGCCGATAACAGGGGCAGCACAGCGTGTCGTTAAAATAAACTGTGTGTTAATGAGAATACTCCTCCGAGTAGCAACCTGCCAGCGCCTTGTTTTCTCTAAAGGCGCTGGCTTTTTTATGATGAACCCATGAAAGTTGATCTGGGTCAATAAATCATCAAGTGGCGGGCAATTAGAACCTCCTTGCAGGGCACACTGGTTGATCACATCTTACATCGAGAAGATGTAATCGGTTAAAATAGCGCACAATACTTGGCATGATTAACTTTACTGAGAATTTATAATGAACAATGATACAAATGTTACCTGGCATGAGCACAGGGTCTCACGAGATATCCGAGAAAAGAAAAATGATCACAAAGGTTGCGTGATCTGGTTTACCGGCCTAAGCGGTTCAGGCAAAAGCACCGTTGCGAATACGCTGGATCATAAACTTCACCAGGCCGATATCCAGAGTGTCGTGCTGGATGGCGATAATGTCCGTCATGGGCTCAATGCCGGACCTGGAATGTTGAAAGACACGCATGGTGAAGAATATTCAAAACGTTTTGGACTGGGATTTTCCACTATTGATCGGGAAGAAAATATCCGCCGCATAGGAGCCGTGGCTGAGATTTTTACACAGACGGGTACCATAGCTCTGACTGCCTTTATCAGTCCATACCGCATTGATCGGGATAGAGTGCGCAATACTTTAAAGGAAGGCGAGTTTATCGAAGTCTTTGTAGATACACCCATTGAGGTATGTGAACAGCGGGATCCCAAGGGGCTTTACAAAAAAGCCCGTGCGGGTGAGATAAAAGGGTTTACCGGCATTGATGATCCCTATGAAGAGCCGGTAAAACCGGAACTGGTGCTGTTAGCGGCGGAAAAAACACCCGACATGCTTGCTGATGAAATCATTGATTTTTTAAAGGAT
>JAUXDG010000028.1 GCA_030618475.1 Gammaproteobacteria bacterium
TAAATCCAGTCGTTGTACCAATCGAAACCGCCTGAAAAATACCGTGATGCAAGGCGTCGCCAAAGTTTTCAAACGTGCCACTGAAATACAGGTATGACACAGTGATCGCCGCCGCCAGCGCCAGCACGGTGACATACGCCTTAAACTCGGAATCACGGAAGTAGACCAAGGGGTTCACCGAACGCCAGGCAACAAAATGCAGGGAAAAGTTGATGCCGGCGAGCAACATAAAGACCACCGCTACGATTTCGATGGTTGGGCTATGGTAATAGCCGATGCTCAGATCGTGAGTAGAGAATCCACCGATAGCCACTGTCGAGAAACTATGCGCGATGGCATCGAACAATTCCATGCCCGCAAACCAGTAGGCAACGGCACAACTGATAGTCAGACCCAGATAGATATACCAGAGCGCCTTGGCTGTCTCTGTGATACGCGGCGTCAGCTTGTTGTCTTTCATCGGCCCCGGCGTTTCCGCCCGGTACAGCTGCATACCACCAATACCCAGCATGGGCAGCACCGCAACCGCGAGCACGATGATGCCCATGCCTCCCAGCCACTGCAGTTCCTGCCGATAGAACTGAATGGACAAGGGCAATCGGTCAATGCCGGTGATTACGGTCGCGCCGGTCGTCGTCAAACCCGAGGTGGACTCAAACATGGCATCCGTAAAACTCATGTGCGGCTGTTCCGCCAACGCGAAGGGAATAGCACCGACCAGGGCCAGCACAGCCCAGAACAAGGTGACCACCAGGAAGCCGTCACGTACCCGCAGCTCGCGGCGTTGCTCTTTCACCGGATACCAGAACAACGCCCCGACAATGAGCACTCCCAGCAGGGTGGAGGCAAAAGCAGCCTTACTGCCTTCGTCAAGCCACAGGGCGAGCAGCAGGGGTGGCAGCATGACGGTACTCGACACCATGAGCAACATACCCAGAATGCGCTGTATGGAACTGAAACGCATGGTACTCAGAAAAAAGTGACGCCGACCTGGAACAGATGCTCCACATTCGGAATGTGACGTTTGTCCACTAAAAACAAGATGACATGGTCCTCACTCTCTATCACGGTATCGTGATGCGCGATGATGACATCCTGACCTCGGACAATGGCGCCAATCGTGGTGCCAGGCGGCAGCTTGACTTCATCGACGGTATATCCCACCACTTTAGAGGTTTTGTTGTCGCCGTGTGCCACCGCTTCGATGGCTTCGGCCGCTCCACGCCTTAACGAATGTACTGCAGCCACATCGCCGCGCCGCACGTGTGTCAACAGACTTCCGATGGTGGCCTGCTGAGGAGAAATTGCGATATCGATGACGTCACTCTGTACCAGGTCGACGTAGGCGGGACGATTAATCAATGACATCACCTTGCGTGCCCCCAGTCGCTTGGCCAGCATGGCAGACAGAATGTTGGCTTCTTCGTCATTGGTCAGTGCGCAGAACACGTCTGTATTCTCGATATTCTCCTCGATGAGCAACTCTTCGTCGGCTGCATCACCCAACAGAACGATAGTTTTATCAAGTTTCTCAGATAGTTGCCGCGCCGTTTCCGAATTGGATTCTATCAGTTTGACCTGGTATCTGGCCTCGATGGACTCTGCCAGACGTAATCCGATATTGCCACCACCGGCAATGATCACCCGCTTTACCGGCTTATCAAGGCTCCGCAGCTCACTGACGACGGCGCGAATATCCTTACGTGCCGCGAGAAAGAATACTTCGTCATCCGCTTCGATGACAGTATCGCCTTGCGGCAGAATCGGACTCCCACGCCGGAATATCGCCGCCACACGAGCGTCGACACCGGGCATATGCTGGCGTAATTCCTGAAGCTCCTGTCCAACCAGCGGGCCACCCCGCACCGCCCGCACCGCGACCAGTTGCACAAGCCCGCCGGCAAAGTCCAGAACCTGCAAAGCTTCGGGCTTCTCGATGAGTCGTTGAATATAGTCGGTTACCAGCTGCTCCGGGCTGATCAGAACGTCGACCGGCAATGCCTCCTGGGTGAACAGTTTTTTATGGCGCAAATAGGCCTCGGCACGCACCCGGGCAATCTTGATGGGTGTATGGAACAGCGTGTAGGCCACTTGGCAGGCGACCATATTGGTTTCGTCGCTGTTGGTGACCGCCAGGATCATATCCGCATCTTCAGCGCCGGCGCGCATCAGCACTTCCGGATGCGACGCCGACCCCACCACGGTGCGAATATCGATACGGTCCTGCAAATCCTGAAGAATATCGGCACGATGGTCGACGACAGTGATGTCATTGGCCTCGCTGGCCAGATTCTGGGCGACTGAAGAACCAACCTGACCGGCACCGAGGATGATGATTTTCATTGTGCGTCTGGCGAGTGTACCTCGTCACTACTAGTGACGAGATACACTAGTCGCCACCCTTTTTGAAATCGATACCCAGACCGCGCAATTTACGATACAAATGAGTCCGCTCCATACCCACCCGTTTGGCGAGTTTGCCGACGCTGCCACCGACCTCCTGCAACTGGTGTTCGAGGTACACTTTTTCAAACTGTTCCCGCGCTTCTCGTAGAGGCAGATCAAGCGGCAAGGTGGCGCTGGAACCGCTAGGCGTGGCAGCTTCATCGGTCTGCTGCAATACGGCCTCCACTTCATCAATATCAATCACCGGTCCCTGTCCAAGAATAAGCAGGCGCTGAACGAGATTTTTCAGCTCCCGATTATTACCCGGCCAACTGTAGTTACGCAAACGATTCTGGGAAGCGATTGAAAACTCCCGGTAAGGCAGATGCTCCTGCACCACAAACCGGTCGACATAGAAATTCAGCAGTTCGGGCACGTCCTCACTGTGCTCGCGCAAGGGTGGTACTGTCAGCGGCACCACGTTCAGATGATAATAGAGATCTTCCCGGAAGCGCCCCTCTCTGACTTCCTGCTCTAGGTCTCGTGATGTTGTCGCTATCACCCTGATATCGACCGGAATCGGCTCAGTACCGCCCATACGCAGAAAAGAATGTGTCTGAAAGACACTCAGCAAACGCGCCTGGGTCTGCATATCCGTATCAGAGATATTGCCCAGAAACAGCGTGCCTCCATTAGCTTTTTCGAGTCGCCCGTATACGATGCGGTCACCTTCCTCAGAGCCGAACAACTCAACTGCCGAATTTTCAGCTGACATGGAACCAACCGCCACCTCCACAAAAGGCCGATCCCGCAGGGGACTTTGCGCATGAATGTAACGCGCAACAACTTCCTTGCCTGCGCCGGGTTCACCGCTGATCAGCACCCAGGTGTTATGTTGGGAAATTCGCTTTGCCTGGCTACGCAGCACGTGCATAACCTCACTTTTTCCCGCCGGTTCGACTACCGGCTGCGCCTGACGTTTCAGGCCCAGGTTTTCCTGCTGCAGCTTTTCGGATTCCAGTGCCCGATTGACGACCAGCAAGAGTTTGGCGAGCGAAATAGGTTTTTCAATAAAATCGTAGGCGCCCAGACGGGTTGCCTCAACAGCGGTTTCCACTGTCGCATGACCGGACATGATAATGACCGGGCAAGGCAGGCCTCCACTTTCGGACCATTCACGCAATAAGCTAATGCCGTCAATATCTTCCATCCAGACATCCAGCAGGATGAGGTCGGGACGACGCATACGCCGCGCATGGCGAGCCGTTTCACCACTCTCCGCAATACTGACTTCAAAACCCTCGTCTTCGAGTATTTCCTTAACCAGATTGCGAATATCGGGCTCGTCGTCTACCACCAGAATGTGTCCAGAGGACATGTTGATTCCTGTTTCTCTTTTATCTTTAGGAAAATTCAAATACCTGTCACGTCTACTATGTAGTATAGAGCAGCAATCATCTCATTAAAGCATCACTACTCTGCCAAACATATACTGACTGGATCAGCGAGACAAGCAGAAGTCATTATGTGTTTACCAAGGTACTTTGCGCTTCGGCATGAAACCGCAGTTCAATACAGGCGTGATGCTGCTCCGTATTTTGCGCCCGAATCTGACCATTGTGCTCTTCGACGATCTTTTTCACGATAGCCAGACCCAATCCTGTTCCACGGGTCTTGGTCGTCACATAAGGCTCGAACAAGCGCTCCAGCACCTGGTCGGAAAACCCGCTGCCATTATCTTCAAAAGACAGGTCAATAAAACGCTCTCCAGCATCGAATACCCAGTGTGAACGAACCACCAGCGAGCCATCCTGCCGTCCGCGCACGGCTTCCAGGGTATTCTTGAACAGATTGTGCAGCAGCTGACGCAGACGACCGGCATCGCCATTCATCATAGGCGCCGGATCAACAAGATCCAACTGAATATGCAGCTTGGAACCCTGGTACAAATCCGCCACGTCCCTCAAAAGTTCGTACAGATCCAGCGGCTCCAGCTGCAGCCTCGGTGCACGTGCATAGTCGCCAAAAGCATTGACCATTGCCTTGAGTGTTTCAACCTGCTGAACAATGGTGCGCGTGGCTCTGTCCAGAACCTCCGCCTGATCATCCTGCATGGTGTTAAGATATTTACGTCGCAAGCGTTCTGCCGACAGCTGAATCGGCGTCAACGGATTCTTGATCTCATGCGCCAGACGCCGTGCCACATCCCCCCAGGCCGCGTCGCGCTGGGCACGAATCAGATCGGTCACGTCATCGAATACCACTACCTGGCCACCGGCTATGTCTTCGCTGGTCGGCAGGGCGGTGCTGCGACACATCAGCACTCGGCGACCGGAACTGTCAGACAGGATAATCTGTTCCTGCCAGTCAAGCGCATGTTCGGCAAGCCGGGCTTCCACCAGTGACAGCAGCGGCTCCAAAAAGGAATACCGCGCCGAGATATCACCAATATCGCAGTCCAACTGGGCGCTCAGATCAATCCCCAGAATCTGGCAGGCGGCTTCGTTAACGGTGCGCAGCTCTCCGTCATTGCTGATACTCAATACGCCAGACGATAAGCTGCCCAGCACGGTTTCCAGATAGGCGCGCTGCCCTTCGATTTCCTGCTGACTGCTTTGCGCCTGATCGCGTGCTTTCGACAAACGGCGTGTCATGTCGTTAAACGAGCGCACCAGGAAACCGAGCTCGTCTTCGCTGGTGACCGGAAGACGTTTACTGTAGTCGCCCTCTGCAACCGCTCGCGTGCCATCCGCCAGAATACCGATGGGCTCCACCAGCCGGCGCGCCGAGAAGAATGCCGCCCACACCGCCGACAGCAGGCTTAATACCAGCACCAGGGACAATGTCAGAATATAACTGTACTTGAGAGGCGTACGCAGGTAAGCCAGCTTCTTGTAACGTACAATCTGACTTTCCACATTATCCGCCAGAATGCTAAGGCGTCCCGGTATCCGGTACAGCGCCTGCAGGGTTAATGGCTCCGTAACAGACTTGGTCACCAGCACCGGCACCGGCACCGCAGTACGAACATGCAAACCGGCATCCCCGATGGGGTCGAGCCCGACATAAGAACGCCCCTGCGCCAACGACATCAAGACGTTCTGGGTTGGTCGGCTTGGCACAATATCGGTACCTTCAGCACTGCTTGACGCAATGATACGGCCGTCCAGACCAAACACGCTGAGTTCAACGGCACCACTGAGCACGCGCAGATCATAGAGTCCGATCGGAATCAGCGCCGGTGACATTTCACTGACTTCATCAGAAATTTTTTCGGTCAGCTTCAGCAGATCGCCCAGCCGCACATCCAGCGACCCGCGGCTCAACTCAAGTGCATCATCCAATGCCTCTTCAATCTGCACATCAAACCAGGAGTCAATACCACGCTGCAGGAACTGCAGAGAAAAATAATAGACGATCGCGACGGGCACAACGGCAAGTATGACAAAGGTCACGACCAGACGAGAAGTCAGTTTTGCTCCCGCAGCACGCGCCCGATACTGAGACACCAGCCAGTACAGGTTAGTCCCGATCAGGCCCACCAGCACAATCAGCCCAAGCGCATTAATCAGCAGCAGCCAGGAATAAAGCTGACCAAAGCGCTCGGAATTATGTGTGGCATCACTCATCAAAGATAGCGACACCAGCAGGATGCAAAACAGTAGCAACATGGGCCAGATGCCCAGACTGGAACTTTTTACGGCTGTAAGAGCCATTGGTACCAGTCGCCTTTCAAGCTCCACGCCGAACCCAGGTATGCCCAGAGGCGAACCGGCGTGGGCAAAGACTCAACATCGAGATCAGCGCGCATTCTAACCGTGTAGGCCTGATGCGGTTCGAGCAGATTGGCATCAATCAACGGAAGCTCGTCAACATTGCCGATATACTCCAGCGCATCGTCCATGGTACTGAAACTGCGCTGCACTCCCGTACTGTAATTGCTGACCAGGTAGCGGCGGCTTAAGGCATGGAATTGCAACTCGAAGCGCTGCCGCAATTCTGCAACCAGCTCCGCCCATAACCAGCGCCGCTCACGCAGGACTTCAATACGCAGTTCTATTACTAAGGGGACGCCGTTATGCAACGCGTCGTGCAGTGTCTCATTAAATTCAAAATCCACATGGGCACCAATCCGGTAGACGCCGTCGGCCAGCAGGGTGCTCACAGCAGAGATCCGTGTTTCGCGGGCAGATAACTGCGCCACCACCAGGCATAAAGCAACCAGCAGCGATATACACCACCAGCATTTGCCATAGTAGCGGTTATTATCAGCTACTGTTGTCTCGGTTATATTCAACCTGGATTCCGCAGTTGAACGGCCCGTGTGGTCGTCCTGAGTGTTCGGATGGCGTAGCAAAAAAATGAGTTAATGGCTGGTCCTTAATGAGGTTTTTTGCATAGCCAGGCGGGCACTCAGGGCGGCTACACGGGTCGTAGCGAGTCACCCAAACGGTGAATCTATTAAATCCATGAAAAATCATGCACACCAACACGTTAACATATCCTCGGAGCGGTCAACTGCGGAATCCAGGTTCAATCTTTGGTCAAACGCGCAAAATAAAATCCATCCATCCCCTGCTCACCAGGCAACAGTTGACGCCCCACCGGCAGCGCCTTACCCCACTGAACCGGCAGCGGAAGCTCGGCGGCATCAGGCTGGCCAGCCAGAAACGCCCGCAAAACATCGCTATTTTCCTGTTTAAACACCGAGCATGTCACGTACAACAGGATACCGCCAGAAGCCAGCAAGGGCCATAAAGCATTCAGCAGCCGTTGCTGTTGTTGTGACAGGGTCTGCAAATCCACGGCCTGGCGCAGCAATTTGATATCAGGGTGGCGGCGTACCACACCACTGGCTGAACAGGGCGCATCCAGTAATATTCGGTCAAATGGCTCACCATCCCACCACGACTCCGGGTCTCCGGCATCAGCAGCAAGCAAATCGGTATTGAACTGCAATCGCTGCAGGTTCTCCCGTACCTTTATCAGCCGCCTTTCATCGCTGTCGATGGCTATTAAAGCCCCCAAATCAGGCACTGATTCAAGCATATGCCCCGTCTTTCCACCAGGTGCTGCGCAGGCATCCAGCACACGCTGCCCGCTTTCCAGCTTCAGTAATGACGCCGACAACTGGGCTGCACCATCCTGTACAGAAACCAGGCCACGGGAAAAACCCGGCAAGCGATCGACAGCGACCGGCTCTTCCAGGCGGATGGCAGTGTCGGGAAAGGGCGACGGTTCTGCCGGGATGCCAGCCTGGTTCAATAGTTGCAAATACGCGTTGCGGTCCGTTCGTGACACATTCACACGCAGCACCATCGGCGGGCGCTGATTATTGGCCTCCAGAATATGTTGCCAGTCCTGCGGCCAGTCCTGCTGCAGCCGTTTGATCCACCAGTCCGGGTGTGACCAGCACGCCGTCGCAGCGCCGTCGACAGACTCCAGCAGCGCACTGGACTGGCGCTGCGCATTACGTAATACACCGTTTACCAGGCCCACCGCCCATTCTTTACCCAACTGGCGAACCACACCTACCGTTTCACTGACTGCGGCATGTGGCGGCATATCCAGAAACAGCAACTGATAAAGTCCGACAAGAAGCAGGGCGTGTACATCCCTGTCCTTTTTTTTGAGTGGTTTTTTGAGCAGCCTGTTGAGCACAGCTTCAAGACGATAACACCAGCGCAAGGTACCAAAAGTCAATTCCTGAGCCAAAGCACGCTGGCGCGGATCGCTGAGTTTTGCAAGCTGCGGCGCCAACAGGCTGTTCAGGGATTCGCCCCGATCCACCACATAAAATACCATTTGTGCAGCAATCTTGCGGGGCTGATCGGGTGTTTTAACAGAGCGCTTATTCAAGCACGACGCCGTCTACAGAACGGGCATTCAGAAAATCAGCTGCGCGTAGCCGTTTACCTCCCGGCAACTGGATGGTCAGCAACCGCAGGCAACCACTTCCGCACACCACATCGATGCCCTGTTTACCGGCAGCAACCACGCTGCCGGGCTTTCCAGCGCCACCATCGATGGCTTTTGCACTCCAGACGCGTAACACCTGCCCCTGGTACTTTGCCTGCGCCACCGGCCAGGGATTAAAAGCCCGAACCTGACGTTCCAGCTGCGCTGCATCCTGTTGCCAGTTTATGGCTGCTTCGCTTTTATCCAGCTTGCTGGCGTAACTGACCAGGCTTTCATCCTGGGCAATCGGCTCCAGAACACCGCGCTCCAGATCAGCCAGGGATCTGGCCAGCAGATCGGCTGCCAGCCGACTCAAACGCTCGTGTAGCGAACCACCGGTATCATCATCGGCAATATCGGTTCGCGCCTCAGCCAGCACCGGTCCGGAATCCAGTCCCGCCTCCATCTGCATCAAGCACACACCCGATTGCCGGTCACCGGCCAGAATCGCACGTTGTATGGGGGCCGCTCCACGCCAGCGCGGCAGAAGCGAGGCATGCAGATTCACGCAACCCCTTTCCGGCAGTTCGAGCACCGCTTGCGGCAGTATGAGGCCATAGGCAACGACCACCATCAGGTCAGGCTTGAGTTCAGCGATTTGCTGCCGGGCCTCGGTACCGTTGAGAGTGGCGGGCTGAAAAACCGGGAGTTGGTACTGCAAGGCCAGCTGTTTGACCGGGCTCGGGGTCAGCTTACGCCCGCGACCAGCGGGGCGGTCGGGCTGGCTGTAAACCGCAACCACGGAATGCCTGCTGTCCAGCACCGCCTGGAGTATTGGCACGGAAAAATCCGGGGTACCCGCGAATACGACTCGCATCATTAGACTGTGTCGGGGCTAAATCACAGGTTCGGCATGTCTCTCGGCAGACGCCTCACCTTCACCCTGGCGGCGCTGTTTTTCGAGCTTCTTGCGGATTCGCTGTCGCTTCAACTGGGACAGGTAATCTACAAACAACTTGCCATCAAGATGATCAATTTCGTGTTGAATACATACCGCAAGCAGTTCATCTGCCTCCAGCTCAAACGGCTCACCCTGCAAGTCCAGGGCCGTTAGTCTGACGCGCTCGGCACGCTGCACCCGCTCGTAAATGCCTGGCACCGAAAGGCACCCCTCGTCCATCTCCTCAACACCGGTCTTTTCCAGGATCTCGGGATTGATGAACACCCTGGGCTGATCCTGATCCCGGGATATATCAATAATCAAAATCCGCTTGTGCACGTTTACCTGGGGCGCCGCCAGTCCGATACCAGGTGCCTGATACATGGTTTCAAACATGTTATCGACCAGCATGCGCAGCTGATCGTCAACACTGTCAACCGCCTTGGCCGGCGTGCGAAGTCGTGGATCGGGGTAACGGAGTATGTCGAGAATAGCCATGTGATATATGTCACAAATTACCATTTATGATATTTATATACTCTAACATAATGATCATACGGCCGTTTGCCGAATATCGATATTTTTAAACCAGGCAATTTTCGCTACACTCCGGGCACCATCTGCCGTTAACTATGATCGAATTCGAGTGCTGGCGCTGGCGCCGGTACAAACAATAGACAAAAATGGGACACAGATAAAGGGACGCCTATATGTCGACATTCAAATCGCTGGCGCTGGCTTTGGCTCTGCTGGCCACTGCCGCATACGCTGACCAGGTGACACTCAAGGACGGGCACCCCGACCGCCACGTGGTCGTCAAGGGAGACACCCTGTGGGACATTTCTGAACAGTTTCTGAATAGCCCCTGGCTGTGGCCGGAAATCTGGTATGTCAATCCGCAAATCGATAATCCCCACCTCATTTACCCCGGGGATATCATTAACCTGGTATACGTAGATGGAAAGCCACAACTGCGCGTTCAGCGCGGCAAAGGCACTTACAAGCTTTCGCCAAAGGCACGCGTGGAACGCATCGACAAGGCGATCCCCACCATCCCGATTGATGCCATTCAGCAATTCCTGACCCAGCCACTGGTTGTCGATCAGGATACAATGAAAAACGCCGCCTATGTCGTCTCCAGCGCGGATGAGCACCTGATCGTTGGCGCAGGCGACCGGGTTTATGTGCGCAACCTGAAGAACGATGAAGGTGATCGCTTCCACGTTTTCCGGCCCGGCGAAGCCTACCTGGACCCGCATAGCGGAGAGGTGCTGGGTTATGAAGCACTTTACCTGGGCGATGGTACGGCGGAGAAATTCGCTGACCCGTCGACCATGAAACTGACCCGCACCACACGCGAAATCAATATCGGTGACCGCGTCATGCCGATGACCCATGAGGAGGTGTATGCGTATTTCACTCCACATTCTCCCGAAAACAAGATTAACGGCACCATTATTTCGGTTGTCGACGGCGTCAGCCAGATCGGGCAATACCAGATCGTCGTCATTAACCACGGCAGCCGTGAAGGTGTAGACGTCGGCAGCGTGTTCGAGATCTACCAGGCCGGTGAGCTGATCGTCGACCAGGTCAGTGATGAACGCAATGCGCGCGTCAAACTGCCGGATGAAAAAGCGGGTTTATTGATGATATTCAGGACCTTTGACAAGGTCAGCTTCGGACTCATCATGAAAGCCAGCAGCGCGCTGCACGTCGGAGATCACGTCCGCAATCCCTGACCGATCGGCATAAAAGCTGGCAAAAACCGGTACCTTCGGGCATGGTAGTCATCCATGTGCCGAGGTACCGGTTTTTTTATGAGGACCCTCAAGGATGAGGCCACGAGCTAACCCCTCCCAAAGCCCCGCTAGCGAACGGGACGACGCCCGCTACTGGCTGGCATTACACCGGGCACCGGGTATCGGTAGCCGCCGCTGCCTGAAACTGCTTTCCGAATTTGATTCTCCGGCAACGATATTCGAGGCTGGCGCTGATCATTTGCGTAGCGCCGGCTTGCCGCCGGACAGCATCGATTACCTCGTCAATCCTGACTGGGAGGCTGTCGACCGCGATCTGGACTGGTTAGCACAAGCCGGCAACAGCATCATGACCTGCCGGGACCCCGATTACCCTGTGCTGTTGAAAGAAATTTCCGCCCCTCCGGCGCTGTTGTTTATTCATGGCGATCCGGACTATCTGTCTCAACCGCAACTGGCGATTGTCGGCAGCCGCAACCCCAGCCATGACGGCCAATCGCTGGCCACTGAGTTCGCCGCACACCTGGCCTGCTGCGGTCTCACCATTACCAGTGGACTGGCGTCCGGAATCGATGCTGCGTCCCACCAGGGCGCGCTGCGTGCGGGAGGTGGCACTGTCGCGGTGACAGGTACCGGTCTGGACCGGGTGTATCCGGCACGACACCGGGAACTGGCCCATCAGATTGCTGAAAACGGCGCTCTGGTATCGGAATTCCCACCGGGCACCGGCCCGCTGGCAGCAAATTTCCCGCGCCGCAACCGCATTATCAGCGGCCTCAGTCTGGGGACACTGGTGGTTGAAGCGGCACTACGCTCAGGTTCGCTGATCACAGCCCGCGCCGCCCTGGAACAGGGCCGAGAGGTGTTTGCCATCCCCGGCTCCATCCATAACCCGCTGACCCGAGGCTGCCACGCCTTGATCAGGGAAGGCGCCAAACTGGTGGAAACCGGCGTCCACATTCTGGAAGAACTCGCACCGCTGATTTCCGTCGCCCTGTCACAGGCTGACAAAAAACCCGCTGCTGATCAGCCATCCGGAAAAAAACAAGAACCCGCAAAACTTGCCGGTGAATACCTGCAATTGCTCGATTCCATGGGCTACCAGCCTGTTTCCATCGACCAACTGGTGGAGCGAAGCGGATTGACGCCAGAACAGGTTTCCTCCATGCTGCTTGTATTGGAGCTGGAAGATCACATCGTAGGCGGAGCCGGAGGGCGCTATACCCGCATAAGATAGGGGCCTGATATGAAAGAAGATATGTTTGATGTGCTTATGTACTTGTTTGAGCACTATTACATGGATGAGGAGACCGAACTGAGCCCGGATCGCGAATCACTGCACAGTGAATTGATGGAAGCCGGTTTCCCGTCCAACGATATCAATCAGGCCTTTGAATGGCTGGAGGGCCTGTCCGTACAACAGCACCAGATGCAGGCACCACAGACCGAAAATGCCATTCGCATCTATTCCGGTCGTGAATGTGAACGACTGGACTCAGAAAGTCGTGGATTCCTGCTGTTCCTGGAACAAATGGGTATTCTGCCACCCGACGCACGGGAACGTGTCATCGAGCGTGTCATGGCTTTAGAGACAGACGACTTTGATCTCAACCAGCTTAAATGGGTCATCCTCATGGTGTTATTCAATCAGCCCGGTGCCGAGGCCGCCTATGCCTGGATGGAGGATCTGGTGTTTGAAAGCCTGCCGGGTGGCTACTTGCATTAACGCTGCTAATAAACGCTGCCAATATCAGCATCCGAATCCGGCCGCACTATTGTGCGGCTTTTTAACGATACGAGCCCATGAGTAAAAATCTGGTTATTGTTGAATCGCCGGCAAAGGCGAAAACCATAAAGAAATACCTGGGCAAGGACTTTGAGGTCCTCGCATCCTACGGCCACGTGCGCGACCTGGTTCCCAAGGAAGGCGCAGTGAATCCCGATGCGGATTTCGCCATGAAATACCAGGTTATAGAACGCAACGCCAAGCATGTTGATGCAATCGCGAAAGCTTTGAAAAAAGCCGACCAGCTGTATCTGGCCACTGACCCGGATCGCGAGGGTGAAGCGATTTCATGGCATTTGTACGAACTGCTCAAAGACCGTAAGGCGTTAAAGGACAAGGGTGTCCGGCGGGTGGTTTTTCATGAAATCACCAAGCGCGCCATTAATGACGCCATCGAACATCCACGCGAACTGTCGATCGATATGATTAACGCCCAGCAGGCGCGCCGGGCTCTTGATTATCTGGTTGGATTCAATCTGTCGCCGCTGTTGTGGAAAAAAATCCGCCGCGGACTTTCTGCCGGCCGTGTACAAAGCCCGGCCTTGCGCATGATTGTCGAGCGCGAAGATGAAATCGAGAAGTTCAAAACGCGTGAATACTGGACCATCGAAGCCGATCTGGAAAAGGATCAGCAGGCATTCACCGCCAAACTGACGCACCTGCATGGCAAGAAACTCAGCCAGTTTAGCATCAACAAGGATAAACAGGCGCACACCGCCGAACAGGAACTGATTGATGCCGCCAACGGCAAGCTGACTGTCAGCAACCTCGAAAAGAAACAACGCAAGCGTAACCCCGCCGCACCGTTCACGACATCCACCTTGCAGCAGGAGGCATCGCGCAAGCTGGGCTTTACCACCAAACGTACCATGAGTGTTGCCCAACAGTTATACGAAGGCATCGATATCGGCGAAGGTTCGGTGGGTCTGATCACCTATATGCGCACCGACTCGGTCATCCTGGCCAACGAAGCGCTGGATGAAATACGCGGCCTGATCAGCGAGCGCTACGGCGAAAACAAACTGCCTGCGCAGATACGCCACTTCAAGACCAAGGCAAAAAATGCCCAGGAAGCTCATGAGGCAATTCGCCCGACCTCGGCATTCAACGTGCCTGACACCATCAAGCCCCACTTGTCCGCCGATCAGTACAAACTCTACAACCTGATCTGGAAACGTACCGTTGCCTGCCAGATGATCCATGCGACTATCCACACAGTCGGTGTCGATTTTGCTGTGAGCGATGGCAATATCATGCGCTCCACCGGTTCCACCATCGTCGAACCCGGTTTCATGGCAGTCTATGAAGAAGGTGTCGATGACGCCAAGAAATCTTCCGCTGACGAAAACCGGCTGCCGCCGATGAAACAGGGCGATCAGGTACAACTCATCAAGATCCGTCCCGAACAACACTTTACCGAACCACCACCACGTTACAGTGAAGCCAGTCTGGTCAAAACCCTGGAAGAACACGGCATCGGCCGCCCCTCCACGTATGCGACTATTATCTCTACACTGCAGCAACGCGAGTATGTCACGCTGGAGAAAAAGCGCTTCCAGCCGACTGACGTGGGACGCATTGTAAGCAAGTTTCTGACCAACCACTTTACCCGCTACGTCGATTACGATTTCACCGCGCGCCTTGAAGATGAACTGGACGAAGTCTCGCGTGGTGAAAAAGAGTGGGTACCGCTGATGAAAGAGTTCTGGTACCCGTTCAAGAAACTGGTCGAAGACAAGGAAGAGAGTGTCTCACGAGCCGAAGTTACCACCGAAGCGATGGATGAAGACTGCCCGAAATGCGGCAAGAAGCTCAACATCCGCCTCGGGCGGCGTGGCCGCTTTGTCGGTTGCAGTGGATTCCCGGACTGCGATTACACACGTAATCTTGATGAAAACAGTGCAGACGCCGAGCCTGAAATCGTAGAGGGGCGGCTGTGCCCTGAATGCAATTCACAACTCATTATTCGCAGCGGCCGCTATGGCAAATTCATCGGTTGCTCAGCCTATCCGGACTGCAAATACATCGAGCCACTGGAGAAACCGACGGACACCGGTGTTAGCTGTCCCAAGTGCAACAAGGGCAGTATGCTCAAGCGTAAATCGCGGCGCGGCAAGATTTTCTATTCCTGCTCGACCTACCCGGACTGTGATTATGCTGTGTGGAACGAACCGGTTGAAGGTCCATGCCCGGACTGTAACTGGCCTATCCTGACCATCAAGACCACCAAGAAGCGCGGCACCGAACGGAGCTGCCCGCAACAGGAATGCAAGTTTGTCGAACCATTCGAGCTGGAGACTGCCGAGGATAGCGAAGAAACTTGATACGCCCCTCACATTGGCAACTGCACACTGCAGCACACTGGATACGGGCGGGAGGGGTCATCGCTTATCCTACCGAAGCAGTATTCGGGCTGGGCTGTGACCCCGCCAATGGGAACGCAGTCCAGCGTCTGCTTGCTTTAAAGAATCGCTGCTGGCGAAAAGGCCTCATCCTGATTGCCTCGGAACAGCGGCAACTGGAGCCCTGGGTTGAGAAAATTCGTGATGGCTGGTCGCGGCAATTGGACAACAGCTGGCCTGGACCAACCACCTGGCTGCTACCCGCAGCCCGGGATTGTCCGAACTGGTTGACCGGTGAACACGATACACTGGCTGTGCGGGTTACTGCACACCCATTGGTCCGTCGCCTGTGCGATATTCTCGACGGTGCCATTGTCTCCACCAGCGCAAATACCAGCGGCCAACGGCCGGCTCGATCGGTGCTGGACATCAGGTTACGATTCGGCACCCGAATTGATTTCGTTTTGCCTGGGTCACTGGGCGGGCAAAAACAAACTACGGAAATACGCGACCTGGCTTCGGGGCAATTTATTCGCAGACATTAGTACTAACCTGGATTTCTCACAAGGTGAATTGCGTAGCAAGACAAGGTGAATCGCCGATAGGCGAGAGAAGGTCCCCTGGGGGAGAGGGTCCTCCAGAGGAGCCTCTCGGAATGTCCCATTCCTCACCTTCTGCCCTGGGGCACAACCTTAACCACGAAGGCCACGAAGGAATAACATGTTACCCCATGTCCGTAGAAATTTTTCTGGTACACGCTGTTAACGTAGGGTACGGCGCACACACACGGAAACCCGCTATTTATAAAAGCCTTTGAGACCTTCGTGCCCTTCGTGGTGAGAAATACGGACTAAAGGCGTTTTCGATTTAAGCCGTAGTCACTGTTTAATGGAAAAAGACATGGATACACCAAACGTAGCAGCGGTTTCGGATTACCTGCTCGATCTGCAGAACCGTATTTGTCAGACGCTGGAAAATCTCGACGCTGAGAGACCTTTCATTGAGGCCAACTGGAAGCGCGAGGAAGGTGGCGGCGGAAGATCCCGCGTTCTGGAAGATGGCGCCGTGTTCGAAAAAGCCGGCATTAACTTCTCTCACGTGCACGGTAGACAACTGCCGGCATCCGCCACTGCGCACCGGCCGGAACTGGCCGGGCGAAACTTCCAGGCCCTCGGCGTTTCACTGGTTATCCATCCGCGAAATCCCTATATTCCGACGTCACATGCCAACGTGCGTTTCTTTATTGCTGAAAACGAGGGTACAGAACCGGTCTGGTGGTTTGGCGGCGGCTTTGATCTGACCCCCTATTACGGCTTCGAAGAAGACGCCGTGCACTGGCATAAGACTGCGCGACAGGCCTGCGAGCCATTTGGTGAGCACATCTATCCCCGCTTCAAAAAATGGTGTGACGAATATTTTTATCTGAAACACCGCGACGAACCGCGCGGTATCGGTGGATTATTCTTTGATGACTTCAATGAACCGGGGTTTGAGGACAGCTTCGCATTCATGCGCAGCATCGGTGACCACTTTGTGCCCGCTTATGTACCCATCGTAGAAAAACGCAAAAATCATTCCTACGGTGAACGTGAGCGTGATTTCCAGATGTACCGTCGCGGCAGGTATGTCGAATTCAACCTGGTCTACGACCGTGGAACCTTGTTTGGTCTGCAGACCGGTGGCCGCACCGAATCCATCCTCATGTCTCTTCCGCCGATCGTGAAGTGGCGCTATGACTGGCATCCGCAAGCGGGTACCGCAGAGTCAGAGCTGTACGAGGTTTATCTGAAACCCCGGGACTGGCTAAAGTAGCAGACGAAGCCTAAGTCCGACAGGCTCCTAGGTGGCCTCGAATCGGGCACCTGAAAACAGGCCTTGCTTCAGTGCATACCGCTGTCTTTGTGTGCCAATCTGGATTCCTGCAACTTGTTCTTCATCAGATTCAGGGCTTCCAGGTAAGGCACAGTACCGTTGGAGCGGATCACATTCCTGCCTTCTTCAGTATCCGCGTAGCGTATGAAATCCTTGATAACCTCCGCATGTGGGCTGTTTTCGTTGTAAACCAGATAAAGCGGCCGGTACAACAGGTAGTTCCCGGCCTTTACATTTTCGTAACTGGGTGATTTACCATCCAGCTTGAGGATCTTCACATCCCGTTTGCGCGCACTGCTGATACCCGAAATCGCCAAAGCATTCAGGTTGGCGACCACTTCCTTCTCAAGCGGGCCTGAAGAAGCGAAAATCCTGGTTGCTGAGAACTCCTGTTTATAATTGCCAAACAACAACTTGCGGGCCGTGCGGCCAACCCCGGAAATCTTTCCCTTACGCGCAAACAGCTCAATTGGAGCGTCATTGCCACCCAGCTGGCGCCAGTTGCTAATCTCTCCGAGATACACCTTGCGCAGATTGTCCATGGAAATATCTTTGACGGGATTGTTCTTGTGCGTGATAACAACAAGTGCATCCCAGGCGACCGGCACCTGGGTAATACCGCGTTCTTCCTCGGCACTGAAAATTCTGCGCCGACAACTGCCGCCTATGTCGGCTGACATGGTGGCGACTTCGCGTATGCCACGCGTCGCTCCACCGCCTTGTACGTCGATGACAACACCGGTCTTCTTCTCGTAGGCCTTGGCCAGCGCAACCAGATAGGCTTTCTTGGAAATCCCGCATCCCACCCAACGTAGCGTTGGTTGTTGTTCCGCCAGAATCGGCTGCGCCCAGATTGCCAGCGAAACCATCCACACCAATAATACTGAAAACTTTTTCATCACCATACCCCCCCGGGGTCAAACCATGCCGTACCAGTACGCTGGACTGCAGCGTGTCTCCAGTACCGGCGTGGTATTTACTGACAAATTCGATATACAGACTCTTCAGTCTGTATCGACAGGTAAGAGCAGTAATTGAGTCGAGGAGCCTGTCTGACAAGGGAGCCGTGAAATATCACCGCTGGCCCGTAAATCAGCAACGCGGCGGCGCTGATGATCGCCGCAGCCGTTTCCCGGGTATACTGAAGGCCTGCCCGCTGTTACCCCTAATAAACAGGTACTTACTAAGGAGTACAGAAGTTGGTCGACATAAGTTTT
>JAUXDG010000180.1 GCA_030618475.1 Gammaproteobacteria bacterium
GTGGGCATGGATCAGGCGGCGTCACCCGAATAAATCGGCAACCTGGAGGCACAAGCGCTACTTCCGCCGTCAGGGTAACCGCAATTGGGTGTTCTCCGCATCGATTCGTAACCCGCAGGGTGAAGCGACGCCACTCGATCTGTTTCGAGCGGCCAGCATTCCCATCACCCGACATGTCAAGATCCGAGCCGATGCCACGCCCTATGACCCCGCATTCGCCGACTACCTCGCGAGCCGACAGCGCTCACGCCGGGGTAGTCGGCTCGTGTGGGATGGGGCAGTGTCAGAGTCCCGACTTGACCTCCATGGTTAGCTATGGACGTTGTCACCGGGTCCGATCTTGGGCCTTTGAACGGCTTGAGCCGTGTGAAGGGAAACTTTCATGCACGGTTCTTAGGGGAGGGAATGGCCGCAAGGTCATTCCTTTACCCGACTTATCCGTCTGGAGAGTCGACGCGTTGAGGTTGCTTGGATCACGCAACATCCTAATGAAGCTTGGATGAAACAAATCGCCAGGAATGTCACCATGGATGAGTGGGGAGTTCTCGATAATTGCAGATATCTCATCCATGACCGTGATACCAAATACTGTCAGTCATTTCGGGATATCATCGAATCCGGTGATGTCAAGACGCTGCCGCTCCCGGCACGCAGTCCGAATTTGAATGCGTTTGCCGAGCGCTGGGTGAAATCGGTGAAAGACGAGAGTTTGTCGAAGCATCATTAAGACGCGCACTCCGTGAGTACCTCGTCCATTACCATGTCGAACGAAATCATCAAGGTAAAGACAATGTACTGTTATTTCAAACCGCTGAGAAAGTCTTGAATCGTGCTGACGGATCAGTCGTTTGTAAAGAACGCTTAGGCGGGCTGCTGAAATATTACTATCGGGAAGCCGCATGAGTATTTTGACCACACGGCTATGAATTATGGCTACAGAGACTGATATTGAATGGATGCGTTACGCGCTTGGCCTGGCCGGGCGTGCCGGGGAGCGGGATGAGGTTCCGGTCGGGGCGATCATTGTCCAGGAGGATAAAGTGATCGGTGAAGGCTGGAACCGGCCGATATCCACCCATGATCCGACTGCACACGCTGAAATTGTCGCCATGCGCGCTGCGGCGCAACAGCTTGGCAATTACCGCCTCACCGGTACTACACTCTATGTCACCCTGGAGCCCTGCCTGATGTGTGCGGGTGCCATGATCCACGCACGCATCGGACGCCTGGTGTTCGGCGCCTATGACCGCAAACGCGGCGCGGTGAACAGTACCACACATGCTTTTGAATCTCAGGGCCTGAATCATCAGCTTGTCGTCTGCGGCGGGGTGCTGGAGCACGAATGCGCGGAACGTCTGCAGCAGTTCTTTCGCGCGCGCCGTGGCTGAGGCGCGCTGTGTGCAGGGGCGGAATAAGCCGAAGGTTATTTACCCCGTGTTGCGCATGCCGCTGGCAATGGCATTGATCGAACGCAACAGCGGTTCGAGCCAGCGTTCCCGTTGCGACTCATCCAGTTGCGGATTCCGTGCCCGAGCCAGGAGTTTGATCTGGATATGATTGAGCGGGTCGAGATAGGGATCACGCCGCGTCAGCGACAGGGCCAGTGCCGGGGTCTCTTCCAGCAGGTAGTGGATATCAGCAACCTTGCTGACCATCTCCAGGGTACGGTCGTGTTCTTCACGGATGCGAGCATAGACGGCGTGTGCGGTTTGCTGGTTTTCGCACAAGCTGGTGTATTCCTGTGCGATGTCCATTTCAGCTTTTGCCAGGGATAACTGGGTATTACTGAGCAGGTTGCGAAAGAATGGCCAGTCCCGGTACATTTCGCGCAGCTTTTCCAGTTTGGCATCATCCTGTTCGGTGTATGCTTTCAAGGCGCTGCCGATACCGTACCAGGCCGGCAGTGTGTGCCGGGACTGCGCCCAGCCGAATACCCAGGGAATGGCGCGAATGGAGCTCTTGGAACGGTCCTGCTTTTTGCGATGGCTGGGGCGTGAACCGATATTAAGGAGGCCGATTTCCGACACCGGTGTGGCTTCATAGAAGTAATCCAGCAGGCCTTCGCTGCGATCGATGAGGTCACGATAGGCTTGCTCACCCTTATCGGCGAGTAGTGCCATAATCGCTGCATATTCCTCCTCGCGGTCTTCTCTGTGTTCCTGGACCACATTGCGGCTGGCCTTGAGCAGCCCGGTGATACCCATGGATAACTCGTACACGGCAGTTTCCTGGTTGCTGTACTTGTCGGACAGCACTTCACCCTGTTCAGTGAACTTGATCTGGCCGTGTACTGTACCTGCCGGCTGGGACAGGATGGCATCGTGGGTGGGGCCACCACCACGGCCCAGCGTGCCGCCACGGCCGTGGAAGAGTCGGCAGTCGATATCGTGCGCCTGGGCAATGCGGATAATCTTTTGCTGGGCTTCGTACAGGTTCCAGCCAGAGGCCAGGATACCGCCGTCCTTGCAGGAATCGGAATAACCCAGCATGATCTCCTGCAGGTTGCCGGAGGCTTTGAGCAGTTTGCGGTAGACCGGTTCATCGAGCAAGCGGGTCATGACCTGTTCGATATGGGCCAGGTCGTCAATGGTTTCGAACAGGGGGCTGATGCGAATATGACAGCACCAGCTGTTGTCCATGCGCCCGGCCAGTCCGCACAGCGACGCCAGCCACATCAGTTCCAGAACGTGGCTGGCACTGTGGGTCATCGAGATGACGTAGGTGCCGAATGCCTCGGCACTGACTTCATTGCGCATCTGCGCCATCACATCCAGTACCTGCAGGGTTTCAATGGTGTTCTCACTGAGAGCGCTTCGGTCGACCGCCACCGGCGGCTTGTCCAGCAGCTTGCACAGCAGCTGAACGCGTGCTTCTTCATCGAGTGAGCTGTAGTCGCAGCCGTCCATGATCTGTACACAAAGCTCGTTGACCGCTTCACTGTGACGTGTTGATTCCTGCCGAATATCCAGGTGCAGCAGGAAGAAGCCAAAGGTTTCCACCAGGCGGATCAGGTCCAGTAATTCACCCCGGCTGATATTTTGATCGCCGTGCGATGCCAGTGATGCCTGAATGAGTTTCAGATCGTCAAGAAACTCCCGTTCGTTGAGGTAGCGGCACGGGTAGTTTGCAGGGTTGGCGGATTCCGGATGTTCAATACGTGCAGTCGTCAGTTTCAGATTATGGCGTAGCCGGTTGCGCATGATGTACAGCATGCGACGGTAGGGTTCGTGTAAAAAACGCTCGGGGCGTTCTCCCATGACCCCCGGACAATGACGCAGATCATGATCCAGTCTGTCCTGGAAGGCCTGGCTGGGTTGCACCAGTCGCGAAGAGTAGGTCAGCCTGCTGCGCAGGTCCTCAACCCGTCGCAGGTATTCGCAGAGAATTTCCCGCATGTGCATGCGCAGCGCGTATTCGGTGGTAGCAGGTTTCACGAACGGGTTGCCGTCACGGTCGCCACCAATCCATGACCCGAATCGCAGCAAGCTGGGTAGCCGGATATCAATATCGCCGTAGACTCGCTGAATGGAATTATCCAGGTAGCGGTAGACACGTGGTACCGCCTGGAACAGGCACTCGCGGAAATAGAACAGCCCGTTACGGATTTCGTCTTTGACGGTGGGTTTATGATCGCGTACCTCGTCGGTTTTCCAGAGGACCTGAATCTGGTTGCGCAGCTCGTTGATAATGTCCTCGCGCTCTGCCTTGCCCACACGTGCTGCGTCCATTTTATCAGCGGTTATAAAGATGCCACGTAAGGCGTGCATCACCGACCGGCGTTTCGATTCGGTGGGGTGTGCGGTGAACACTGGCAGGTACAGGCTGTTGTCCAGCAGTGTCTGGATCTGCGCGGCGTCAATATTCAGGGCGTGGAATTTGCGCAGGGTATGGTCAAACGAACCGCGCCACAAAGGACCGCCTTGCCGGGCGTGGCGGCGCCGTTCCTTGTGTTTGAAGGCTTCTTCGGCAATATTGACCAGGCTGAAATAGATGTTGAAGGCGCGGACCACAGAGCTCAGTGTCTCTGGTCTGAGCCTGTCGATCGTTTTTGCCATGCGCGCACGTAAGGCAGGGTTATCCTCTTTACGCAGGCGGATATAACCTTTACGCAGGGTTTCTACGGCGGCCAGCACATCGTGCCCGGCCTGTGAAGCCAGTACCTCACCGAGCAGGTTGCCGAACAGGCGTACACGGGAACGTAATTCCTTGTCACGGGGT
Organism: Gammaproteobacteria bacterium; assembly: GCA_030618475.1. GTDB lineage: Bacteria > Pseudomonadota > Gammaproteobacteria > DSM-19610 > DSM-19610 > Thiogranum. The sequence goes on from JAUXDG010000180.1 coordinate 4,219, forward strand.
GGCGGGTTGACACCTTGTTGTGTTGACATATCCATATTTTAACCTGGCAAAAAATCGGCGTTATTATACCCTGATCCGGCACAGCCCGAGTGGATGCAGCGCTTTATCTGATAAAAGATTTTAAAACTTCTAGATAAGTGCTTCTGACAGTTTCTGTCGCGGGCTTGTGCCGGGACTGTCAGGGGTGGTGGTACGCGGATGTTTCAATACCTGTTCATAGAGATCAACATAGGTGGAGGCACTGCGGCTCCAGGAGAAATCCTCGCGCATGCCGGTCTGTTGCAGGTCTTTCCAGACGTCTTGCCGGTTGAAGAGGTTGAGCGCGCGGTCAATGGCGCGCAGTAACTGCCGGGGTCTGGCCTGTTCAAACACGAAACCGGTGGCGGTGTGCTGGTAGAGATTGGGGCCGTTGGCATCGATCACCGAATCGGCCAGCCCACCCGTGTTGCGGACAATGGGGGGGGTTGCGTAGCGCAGGCTGTAAAGCTGGTTCAAGCCGCAGGGTTCAAAGCGGGATGGCATCAGAAATACATCCGAGCCCGCTTCGAGCAGGTGGGCGAGTTTTTCGTCATAGTCGATTTGCACGCCGATTCTATCCTGGTGTTGCCGGTGGGCCTTGCGCAAGGCCTGTTCCAGCCTGGCTTCGCCGGTGCCCAGAAATACCAGCTGCATGGGGCGTTTAAGCAGTTCCGGGAGCAAATCCAGAATCAAGTCCAGCCCTTTTTGTTCGACCAGCCGGCCGACGTGCCCGAACAGCGCTATCTCCGCTTTGGCCGGCAGTCCGAAAGTTCCCTGTAGTGCGGCTTTATTTTTGAGCTTCGATTCCAGCGTACGAGCCGTGTAGGTCTGTGGCAACAGACGGTCCCGTCCCGGACTCCACACCTGGTAATCAACACCGTTGAGGATGCCGGTCAGGCGATCCTTGCGGTGTTCGAGCAGTCCTTCAAGGCCGCATCCGAACTCAGTCGTACGGATCTCCTTCGCGTAGGTCGGACTGACCGTGGTGATCCAGTCGGAAAATACCAGGCCGCCCTTGATAAATGATATCTTGTCATGGAATTCCAGGGTATCCAGCGACCACCAGTCGTGCGGCAACTGCAAGGCCTTGAACTGGTCCCAGCCAAACAGCCCCTGGTAAGCAAGGTTATGGATGGTAAAGATTGTCGCCGGCCGCTTCGCCTGCAGGGAAAGCAGGGCGGGAACCAGACCGGTCTGCCAGTCATTGCAGTGCACCAGGTCCGGCTTCCAGTCCAGCCCGGCCTGGTTCATGGCTACCGCGCACACGGCGCGCGCAAACAGCGCGAAGCGTGCCGCGTTATCGGGCCAGTCTTTGCCTGCCGGGGTGCTGTAGGGGCCGCCGGCGCGATCAAAGTATTCCGGTGCATCGATCAGGTACAGTTGTACCCGGGTGTGCGGCAGACGCCCGTGCAGGATGCGTACCGGGCGTTGTGACCCCGGCAGTGAGATTTCGGAAACCAGTCTCAGGATGCCAGCGTTGCCCCTGGCGACAGGATAAGCCGGCAAAATCAGGCGTATTTCCTGTTTCAGGTTCTTTATGGCGCGTGGCAGGCTGCCGGAAACGTCGGCCAGGCCGCCGGTTTTAATGAGTGGATGGGCTTCGCTGCATGCAAACAGAATGTCCATGACTGGTAGGTTTCCCCGGTTTAAGGTAGCTTGCGTTAACACAATGTACTCGAAGCACAGGGAGTCCATCAATACAGTGGGGTTCTAGTCCGTATTTCTCACCACCAAGGACACGAAGGTCACAAAGGTTTTCATAGTTAAAGCTTTTCCGTATCTAGCCGC